>JAVEYV010000007.1:0-20093 GCA_034003305.1 Spirochaetia bacterium
TCTGAGGCAGGATAGGGTGAGCAGGGGCATGATCTGATGCCGAGGCCGGCACTCCTCCGAGTGCCGGCCTCGGCACCCTGCCGCCTTCAGGGCAGCCTATATCAGCTTGCTCCGTCTACCAAGCCCATAAAAGACTCAGCCTGCCGGGCGAATACCTGGAGCGACGAAAGCCAGAATTCCGGCGACTCGATGTCGAATCCCGCCTTTTTCGTAAGCTCCACCGCCGATGCGGCGCCTGTCTCGGACAGCAGCCGCCTGTAGGCCTTTGCAAAGCCTGGTCCCTCCTTCCTGTATCGCTCGTAGAGGCCAAGCCCGAACAGCTGGCCGAAGGCGTAAGGGAAGTTGTAGTAGGAGAGGGAGGGGATATAGTAGTGGCCCTTCACCGCCCACATGTAGGGGTGGAGTTTTTCCTGGTCCAGCCCCTCGCCATAGGTTCTCTTCTGGGCATTCAGCATGGCCTCGCAGTACTGCTCGGGGCTCAGCTCGTTCTCCGCCCTCCGGGAGAATATCTCTTTTTCAAAATAGAACCGGGACAGGATATCTACGATAACCTGGCAGCCGTCCTGCAAATGCATTTCAATCAGGGGAAGCCTTTCCTCAGACTTGGCCTGGGCGAGCGCGGCTTCGGATACGATGGTTTCGGCGAAAATCGATGCCGTCTCGGCCAGGGTCATGGGATAATGGCTAAGCCCATAGGGCTTGTCCTTTATACATTCGTGATGCCAGGCATGACCCAGCTCATGGGCTACGGTGCTCACCGAGGAAAAACTGCCGTCGTAATTGCATAGCACCCTCGCCTCTCCCGACAGAGGGAAATCCGTGCAGTAGGCTCCGCCTACCTTGCCCTCCCTGGGTTTTGCGTCGATCCAGCGGCTGGCGAAGGCCTTGTCCGCGAAGGAGCCCATGTCGGGATCGAAGGAAAAAAATTTTTCAACAATAAAGGACCTGGCCGCATCCCAAGAAAAGGTCGGCAAAGGAAAACCCTTTTTTTCCACCGGAGCGAAAAGATCGAAAAACGCCAGTTTTTTTTGGCCGAGCGCCTTCGCTTTGGCTGCTAGATACTGCCTCCAGAAAGGAAGCGATGCTTCCATGGCTGAAATCAGGGCATCCAGCGTCGCGGCGGAAATTCTTGCCTGGGCCGTGGACTTTTCCAGGGCATCTTTCCAGCCCCTGCGCCCGTTGAGGCTCTGGGTAGCACCCTTGACTCCATTCAAGGCTGCGGCCAGCGGCAGCTCTGCCTCCTTCCACACCGAGAGTTCCAAATTATAGGCCTTTTCGCGAACGCTCCTGTCCGGGTCGAAAGCCAAATTGCGCAACTCGATCACAGTCTTGCGCTGCCCCCTCGCTTCGTCCCAGACCGCCTGAGCGTTGGAACTGACAGCTTCCTGCAGCCTGGACCAGGCGTCGGCGCCGCTCCTGCCCAAATCCTCCGCCAGGTCTTCCAGTTCAGGGGCCATTTGCCTGGACTGGAAAAACAATTCTTCCTTCAGTACGAAAGCGTAGGGTTTAAACTGTGCATCGCTGGAGATCAGCTGTTCGACGGCAATCCTTCTAGCCGCCAAGGCGTTCTTGAAGAGGACATCAACCCGCTTAGCCGGCAGCATCAGCGCCTCGACGGCGTTGAGTTCGGCCATAGCCTTTGCATCCCTCGTGGCGGTGCTGAACCGGGCGTAGGTATAGGCCGAAAGCGTTTCCATAATAGAACCGAGCTCGTCGTTATATGCCAAGGCCTTTTTCAGCCAGGCAGCGGGATCCTCCCCGGGATTGGGATTCCGGCTATTCTGGTAAAACTCCAGGACTTCGGCGCTCAAGGCGGCTGCCTTGGCTTTTGCGGCAAGATAGTTTTCAGACTCAAAGTCGGGGAATATGGAGCTCAAGTCCCAAAGCGGTAGGTTCTCAGATCCATCCATTGTTGCAATCCTCCCAATCGAAAATCTCTTTGGGACCGAAAAACAGTCCAATTTCGCGCTCCGCAGATGCAAGGGAATCGGAGGCATGTATGATATTGAAATTAGTATGCAGAGCAAAATCGCCGCGAATCGTCCCCGGCGCTGCCTGATCGGCTTTGGTGGCTCCGCAGAGATGACGCAGCATTTCGACCGCCCCATCGGCTTCGAGCACCATCGCTATGAGGGGAGCCGAGCAAATGTAATCCACCAGCTCTCCGAAAAAGGGCTTATCTTTGTGTTCCCGATAGTGGGTTTCAGCCAGCTGTCTGGAAACTCGTATCATTTTAAGCCCAATAATCCTGAATCCCTTGCCTTCTAATCTTGAAAGGACTTCGCCCACGATACGCCGCTGGAGAACCCCTGGTTTGAGCATGGAAAAACTTCGTTCTTCGGCCATACTCCCTCCTTGCACTCCATACTACCAAAGTCCCCCGAGGCATGCCATGAGGGAGAAGCATAAAACCAAGCGCAATTACCATCTTAAGGGGCTCCGAAAGACTTGTCGTTATGCCTTCTCTGCGTCATATTTCTTGAGCCGATGAATATTGAATTTCACTATTACGCCCTGTACTACCTCTGCCGCAGCGCCGGCTTTCCCGAGGAGGATTCCTCGAGGATAGCCATTTCCAGCCAGATGGTGGACGAAAACCTCGCGCCCTGGGAAATCGTAGGCGGAGACAAGACCGGGCTGAGCATAGTGACCCAGAACTACCAGTTCTGGGACGAGGCAACCGCCAGGAGCATCTACCGTCCCTTTCATTTTATCCCCGGTGATAGAAATAAAGCCGACTCATACAGAAGAGACGGCAGGGCGGGGAAACATCCAGTCAGCGCCGATTCACCCCTGGCGAGAGAACTACTCATCGCCGCGCTCAGAAGCGGAAACCTCTACAGGATTGGCATAGCCTTGCATGCGTATGCCGATACCTGGGCACACCAGAATTTTTCCGCCGACCTGGAGCCCCAAAACGCCCTCGACCCTCGCTCTCCCCTTCCGCCGGTAGGGCATCTGCAGGCTTTAAGGAGCCCGGACAACCCCAGGCTCAACTGGAAGGATCCCAGGCTCAGGGACGAATATGCAGCGGTGCGCAATTCCGAACGCTTCACCCAGGCAGCCGCGATGATCTATCGTTTCTTGAACACTTCCAGAAAAAAAGGATTCGAGGATGAGGTTTTTGTCATCGGCAGGCTGAAGGAACTATGGGAGGAAGGCAGCGCCGGGAAGGGCGGCATCTCCAGGGAAGACAGCCTTGCCCGCGCATCGGACTACATTATTGAATTCGATATCCCGCCCTATGAACCCGAAACCTGGCCCCTTCGTCTGGGAGTTCAATCCAGGGGGATTCTGGGAATCGATTCAACAGGAAGAAGTCTCGGCTACGATCGTCTTTCCTGGATCAGGAATGCCGCGACGAAGGCATCCTCGGCCCTGGGTTCGATCAGGGGCAGCATTTCCAAATCTATGTATGAAAAATCCGATTTCGCTGCCTGGAATCAGGCAGCGAAAACCCATCTGGAATACTGCAACCAGGTATTCAAACAGCGAGGTATCGCATGAACGTTCTTCATGGCAGGCGAGGCAGTCTGCTTGCCCTGCTCGCATCACTATCGGCACTCCTGCTGGCCGGGGGCTGCGCCCTCGTCCCTGAAGAGGTTTCCAGGAGCGAACCCTCAGCGTATCTGGAATACTCTCCCCAGATATACGCTCGATTATCAGGCCAGGCATTGAGGGATATCACCAAGGGAATGAACGATGAAGAATTGTCGGATTTTCTCACAACCCTCATGTCTAACCCACAGGTCAGCCAGCAAGCCGGTCAGCTGTCCGGACAGCAAGGCTCGAGTCCTCAGGGACAGGGTGCCGGCGTCGGAAGCCCATCGGCTTCTTCGAATGCCACAATCGATGCTTCCTTCATCAAGGGATTCCTGGACAAAACAAATTCTTTCGGCGCCGGAGTTAGGGGAATCGGCACGGACCAACCCAGGGCAGAAGCAGTGTTCCTGGGCCGGTTTTCACCCATATCGCTCAGGTTGGCTTTGACGATGGAGGGCAACTGGCGGCGTCTGGACGACGGTGGCTACAAATCCGTCCAGTATCCCCTCTATCTCCGCTCTCCCCAGGCAGGGTGGATACATCTGAGCACTGAAGCCAATCCGCCTCAAAAAGCCGTTCTCCCCCTGCCCTTTCCGGAACCGATGAAAGCCCTGGCCTTATCGGACATTTTTATCAGCATTAACGACCCGAAAATTCTTTTTTCCGGAACCCTTCCCCTGGAAGCCTCGGCGATTCCCCTAGAGACAGTGCTTGTTTCGGGCATTATCGACAGTTCCGGCTCAGCAGCTGTTCCGGTATCTTCTTCTGGGCCGGGCAGCCCGGCCGATGCGCTGAGAAATTACGCAATTGAACTTCGGGTTGTGGCAAAAGATGAAGCTACGGCCAGAGCTTACAGACCAGTTATTCGTTTTCTCTGGGCAGCGACCGCGGTGCGAATTTTCGGCAATCGCGGCGATATCGCAGCCCTGCCCCTAAGCTTGGAGGGTTCTGTATACGTAGTACGGGGGATTCGCCTGAGCGGTTCGGAAATCCGGGACATCCTCAAGCCCAAGGGAATGCCCGGCGGCCTTACTCCCTAACATAGACGAAGGAACCTTCTGGGGCGGGCCGAGCCTGCGCAAACGCGGCCAGGAGATCCGACAAAGCTTCGGAAACGGGATACTCTGGATTGGTAAAGGAGTCGAAATTCTCCGTTTCCGTCTCAACTCTTTTTAAAGCGTAGTTCATGGAAGGGATAATCCGCGCGGCGGCTTGAGGTCGGGCATCCAGGAGTTTTTCGAAGGCCGGGCGGGAAACCTGCATATCGTTCGCCCCGTAGATCAGGAGCAGGGCAGCTTTTACCCTGGCCAATTCCCTGGCCGGATCGAAGGCCAACCAGGATTTGAGCCAGCTGAGCCGCTGAGGGGCAAAAAAATCCGCCAACTGGGGCGAAGGCTCGGAAAATGGGCGGTCGGAAAGAATGGCTTCGGTTATTGCCGCGGCTTCGTCCTGCAGGGCCGGACTCAGACCTTCCAGGGAAGACCGCAGCAGATCCAGCGGCCGTTCTCCCGATACGGCAATGGCGGCAAGGCCGTCCGCGAAGAGCCCCTCCTCCTCAAGACGATTGAGAGCTGCTGCGCCAACCCAGGCCCCTTCATTCATCCCCGCTACAATAATTCGAGCATAATCGCCGGATTGGATAAAGTCAGCGATAATCCGCGCAGCGTCGTCGATATGCTCGTCCAGGCTTACGCTCATGCCGGACTCGGCCCTCATGTAGGCTTCGCCGGAACCTCGTTTATCATATCTAAAGCTGGCAATCGACCTGGAAGCCAAGGCCCTCGCCAGCAGGGCAAGACTGTCGGAGTGGCCGGGTACACTGAAATTGTTTCCATCCCTGTCGCTTGTTCCCGAGCCTGAGAGCAGCACGACGATGCCAGGGAAGGCCCCAGCTGAATCGGGGATAAGAAGGGTTCCCGGAAGTTCTCCCTCCTCGGCCCTAACTTTAAGCTTTTGTTCCCCCGGATAGAGCTTCTCCTGGACGGGAGAAAGCCTGAAGCTTCCTCGCCAGGATTTTGAGCGGGCTGTACCGATAATCGCATTGAGAGAATTGGAATAAATGCCTTCGAAGGCAAGATCCTCCAGGGGGCCAAGAGCCCCGAAGGAAAAACTCAGCCTTGAGCCGGTCCAGGCGACTTGATCCAGAGGATAACCGAACATCGACTGTTCAGGAATATCCAGTAGGGCTCCCTGGCCTGGACCGAGCAACCGCAGGGTAACCGCAGCCTGGAGGCTTGTTCCTTCTGCGCCCGAAGCTCCTGAAGGAGAATTCATCATACCGCTCCGGGGTCCGGCGGAGCTTTCCGCTTCCTTCCTGATCGCCAGGTTGCCTGCCCAAAGCCCCGGACCAATCTCCTTTATGGCTTGAGCGGGCAGGAAACCGGGGACGAGGATGGATAAAAGGAGGCTGAGAAACAAAAGCGGCAGTGATTTCACGGCAGTTAAGCCTTGACGGCCTCCGCAAAACGCTCATACACCGCCTCGGGAGCACCGGTCCCGTCTATGGTCACGAGCTTACCCTTGGCGCCGTACCATTCGATAAGGGGTGCGGTCTGACTTCTATACGCCGACAATCGGGTACGGATGGACTCCTCCCTATCATCAGGCCTCGTGTAAAGATCGGCGCCGCAGGCATCGCATTTACCCACAACGGAAGGGGGCATTGATACGATGTGGTAGATTTTGCCGCAGCCCGAGCATATACGTCGCCCGGTGAGCCGCTTGAGTATTACCGAGTCCTCTACATCGAAATTGACCACCCTCTCCGGATCAGCTATAGCCTCCAGGGCTTCGGCCTGACCTGTAGTACGAGGAAATCCGTCAAGAATCCATCCCTGTTTCGCGTCGCTCCGGGAGAGGCGTTCCTCTACCAGGGCAATGGTAAGCTCATCGGGCACCAGCCTGCCCTCGTCGAGTATGCCTTTAACCTTCCTGCCCAATTCGGAGCCATCCTTGACCGCCGCCCTGAAAAGATCGCCGGTCGAAATGTGGGGAAGCCCCATCCCTGCGGAAGCCAGAGCCGCCAGCGTCCCCTTGCCGGCCCCTGGGGGGCCTAGAAATACCATCTTCATGTGTCGCATTCTCCAATAATATAGATTTTCTTCGATGAATCTCGAGAGTATACCATTCCCCCGATTCTTCCAATCCTGGCTACTGCGCAGTTTGTGGTAACCTTTCTCTGAAGTCTGGTCAGGAGCCGGACCAGGGCTGGTTCATGTTGTATCTGAATAAAATCTCGAGCTTATCCCTAATGCTTTCCGTGGGCAGAACCAGGGTTATGGCTCTGTTCTCCCGGAAATCAGTACTCGAGGGAGTGCCCACAACCCGTTTTTCAATGGTCACCGGTACATCCATTTTCCTTATCCTATCGAGATAGGGAGCGAAACTCCCCCTGACAGACCGCCGGGCTACATGGATCGAGTGGCTGAACTCAACTCCCGACAGTGAGGCCTGCCGCCTCCAGACCCTAAGGTCCTCTTCCAAAAAGTCCGTGGCCATCGGAAGGACATCGGAGCCGATAAGATGAGTGAGCTCGAGTTTCATGCCTGTGTGCATCGCCACGAAGCGCCGGACGATTTCAATAGTGTCGGCGTTGGCTCCAATGTCCAGGGGCAGAATGAAGGGTTCAAAGAGGCCGGCCAGCTGCATCTTAGTAATCTGATAGCGAAAGGAATAATCGGTTTTCTGGGGCTTGCCCTGATTCTGGGCCCCCTCGGGTACGGCGATAAGAATATCTGATCGGTTGTGCGCTGAGGCAAGCAGCCTCAGCGCTATAGTGAGGTGGGTCAACTGGAACGGATCGAAGGAACCGATATAGAGCGCCACCCTGGCCACTCCGCCGGGATATCTGACAATCTTTGGATAATCCCTCGTATCCAGGGGCTGAATTTCAGCCTTGGCAGCCTTCGCGTCGATATCGAATAAGGCTTGCACAATGAGCTGCTCGTAGTAAGCGTAGTCCCGAAGCTCTCCGGCTCCGAGGTAGCCAAGGTGGGGAAGAGACTCAAATATTTTCTTAAGCCTTTTTGCAAGAAGCTCTACCTTGGAATTAGAAAATTTTGAAGGCCATAGGCAGGGAAACCCTAAGCCCTTATGTACGGAAGTCCCCTGCCCTTCGGATCGATCCATACCTACAGTATTCCTTGAAAAAAAGAAAAAGGCAATCAAATTTATTTCATACTAATAATTATATATTTATCGATTCAAATCATCCAATAGTGGTGAGTAAGAATATTTTTATATTTATCTCGTTTTATCGATAATTTTTTCTTGACAGCGGGAAAAAAGAATGCATACTGAAGCTGAAAGAAACTGGAACCACTGTTGCACCTGCCCGTCTTACGCTTCGGTTCAAAGAGGACAAGGAGGCCGTATGCAAACCCCCGTTCCCAGGCAATCAAATCCCGGCATTGAAGCAATAATCCAAAAACAGAAAGGGACATCAGGAGCGCTGCTCAAGGTTCTTGAGCATGTGCAGGAAGAGGATCCCAAACACTACCTATCGGAATCCTCCATGAGGGACATATCCGCATTGATGGAAGTTCCCCTCTCCCAGGTGTACTCCATGGCGACCTTCTACTCTTTCTTCAACTTAAAGCCCCAGGGCAAACACTCAATAGTCGTTTGCAGAGGCACGGCCTGTCATACCAGAGGATCGCTCGCCCTTCTCAACGAAGCCCTTTCGAGAATGGGAATCCAGGAATTTAAAGAAGAAGAGGAAAACTCGGCTACAAGCCTGGATGGCTTTGCTTCTATCCGCACCGTTGCGTGCTTTGGTCAGTGCGCACTGGCGCCGGTGGTGATGATCGACGGAGTTGTCAAATCCCGGATGACCATAGGAAAACTAGTCCACCTTCTGGAAAAAATTAAGAAGGGAGGCAAAGAATGAAAACCATCACCGATCTTGGAACCCTGAGAAAGGAAGGCTTGTCCCATATGTTCAACGGAAAGCCATGGGTCTCTGTAGGCTTGGGAACCTGCGGTATAGGCAACGGAGCCGATGAGGTTTTTCAAGCCCTTTCCGATAAAGCGAAGGCGGACAAGCTCGACATACGGGTGCGGCGGGTAGGCTGCTTCGGCTTTTGCGCCGCCGAGCCTATGGTTATGGCCTATCGTCCGGGCAAACCCATCCTTATGTTTTCCGATGTAAAGGCTTCCAAGGCGCAAACCTTGCTGCGCGGCCTTGTGGACGACAGTGCTTTCGACAAGATGGCCAAGCTGGCGGAAGCGAAGATAGAATCCTGGGATTTCCGGACCCATTCCCTCAAATTCGGCGAGGATTACCCCTTTCTGCCCTCCTGGAAGGAATTGGCTTTTTTTAAAGGGCAGGAGAAGCTGGTATTACGGGACTGCGGCCTGATCGATCCTGAGCGGATCGAAGAATATGTGGGTGTCGGTGGTTATTCAGGCCTTCTCAAGGCCCTCAGCACTATGACACCCGACTCGATTATCGATGAGGTGAAGAAATCGGGACTCAGGGGACGAGGAGGAGCCGGTTTCCCTTCCTGGAAAAAATGGAGAATCATGCGGGACAATGTCCTCGCCAAGCCCGGCGAGGCATATGTGATCTGCAACGCCGACGAAGGCGACCCTGGCGCCTACATGAACAGGAACGAAATTGAGTCCGATCCCCATATGCTGCTGGAAGGAATAATCATCGGCGCTTACGCCATGGGGGCGACCAAGGGCATAGTCTATGTGAGAGCCGAGTATCCACTGGCGGTCGACCGCTTTACCAAGGCTCTCGAACAGGCGAGAAACGCAGGGCTCCTGGGCAAAAACATCCTCGGAAGCAAATTCAGCTTCGATATAGAAATCGTCACCGGAGCCGGAGCCTTTGTCTGCGGCGAAGAAACAGCCCTGATTGCCTCGATAGAAGGAAAAGCCGGCCGGCCGATGCCGCGGCCGCCCTTCCCCGCCCAGCAAGGTCTGTACGGCAGGCCTACGACAATCAGCAATGTGGAAACCTGGTGCAATATTCCCCTTATAATCGCCCGAGGAGGAGAATTTTTCTCTTCCTTCGGAACCGAGAACAGCAGGGGAACCAAGGTCTTCTCCTTTGTAGGCAAGGTCCGAAACACCGGCCTGGTTGAGCTTCCTATGGGATCGACCCTCGAAAGCGCCGTGTACGGAATCTGCGAGGGCATGGGTCCTAAAAAGAAGATCAAGGGACTGCAATCGGGAGGTCCCTCGGGGGGCTGCATCCCCGCCTCTCTTTTTAAAACACCCATAGATTACGAGCACCTTACCGAGCTCGGGGCCATAATGGGCTCCGGCGGCATGGTCGTCATGGATCAGGACAACTGCATGGTGGACGTAGCGCGTTACTTTATCAGCTTTACCGCCAACGAATCCTGCGGCAAATGTACACCCTGCCGGGAAGGCACTTCTCAGATGCTCAACATTCTCCAGGGAGTTTCCAATGGAGAGGCCAGCGAACAGGATTTGAAGACTCTGGAAACCCTTGCCCTGGCGGTCAAGGACTCGGCACTCTGCGGCCTTGGCCAGACTGCGGCCAATCCGGTCCTCACCACCCTGAAATATTTCAGGGATGAGTACATTCAGCATATAAAAGCTAAGCGCTGCCCCGCTGGCATCTGTGAAAATCTCTATGTCGCGCTCTGCGAATCCTCCTGTCCCTTGCACATGAACATTCCCGGATACCTGCAGCTGCTCAAGGAAAACAGGATTGAAGACGCCTTCGAACTGACGCTGCGGGAAAATCCCCTGCCCGGCGCCCTGGGCAGAATCTGCCACTTCCACTGCCGGATGCGCTGTCGCCGAGACATGCTGGACGAGTCCGTATCCCAGGGTGAAATCCACCGCTATCTGGCCGATACCATGTATAAAATGGGCAGGGAAAAGTCCATCTACAACAAGCTAATAAAAGAAAAACTTCCCCCCACAGGCAAGAAGGTTTCTATTGTCGGAGCCGGACCGGCCGGTCTTTCGGCAGCCTTCTGGCTCAGCAGGCTCGGGCACGAGGTTACCGTATACGATGCCGAAAAAGAGGCTGGAGGGATCCTTCGCTGGGGTATCCCCGCTTACCGCCTGCCCAAGGATGTGCTGAAGAAAGAAATCGCCTTCATTCAAAAGCTGGGAGCAAGGTTCATTTTCAATACGAGGATGGAGACCAAAGATCAGTGGCAACGTCTTTTAGACGCATCCGACGCGGTGATTGTCGCTGTAGGCGCAGGCCATGAGATTGCCCTCGGGATTCCAGGCGAGGACATGAAGGGAGTTGTGGGAGCCGGAGAATTCCTTAAGAAAATCAGCGAAAACCAAAAGCAGAAAATCGGAAGCGAAGTGGTAATCGTAGGAGGCGGCAACTCCGCCATCGATGCGGCGCGATCCACCCTCAGGATGGGAGCCACCGTTACCCTGGTATACCGGCGAGCCAGATCCGACATGCCTGCCAATGCCGAAGAACTTAATGGAGCCCTTGAAGAAGGCATTTCGGTTCTCTGCATGACCCAACCCATTGAAGTGCTCGGAAGCTCCGAAGGAGCCTCCAAAAAAGTCCGGGCACTCAGGGTGCAGCGCATGAAAGCAGGGCCGGTGGACAGCTCAGGGCGTCCGACGCCGGTACCCACCAGCGAATTTTATGAAATTCCCTGCGATTCGATTATCGTGGCCATCGGCGAAAAAGTTCAAATCCCCGGACTGGAAGACCTGGATATCCAAATGCAAAAGGACGGCCGCCTCAAGGTGGACCCCTACTCCCTTAGGTCGGCGAGCAGCAAACTCTTCGCCTGCGGCGATGCGGTGATGGGACCAGCGACCGCTGCCGAGGCTATGGGCCAGGCGAGGGTAGTCTCGGAAGTGCTGGACGAGGCCTTGAGCGGGCAAAAACGTTTCTTCAAGCTCTTCAAGCACTTTGAATACAAAATGGAAGTGCCGACGAAGCTTACAAAGGCGAAGATGATCAGGGCTACATTCATACCCGTGGATGCGCGCAAGAATAACTTCATGGAAATTTCCCTGGGATACACGGGCGAACAGGCGAGGATCGAAGCTGAGCGTTGTCTCCGCTGTGATGTCCGGGACCGTAAGCGCGAGACTTACAGCGCCCCGGTCCAGGAATAAGGGGGAAACCATGGAACACAAATTGATTTCCATAAGCGTGGACGGAAAAAAGGTCGAGGTCGATCCCGAGATGAATCTTATCGAAGCCTGCTCCATGGCAGGCGCCAAGATCCCCTCGCTCTGCTTTATGAAGGATATATCCTCCAATGCTTCCTGCGGAGTCTGCGTGGTGGAGGTGGAAGGGGCTAAGGCCCTCGTGCGCTCCTGCGTTCAAAAACCTGTGGAAGGGATGAAGATCCGAACAGCCAGTCCCAGGGTAATGAGCGCCCGCAGAACAGCGGTAGAATTGCTTTTAGCCAACCACCCTGCCGACTGTCTCTCCTGCATACGTTCAGGGACCTGCGAATTGAGAGTTCTGGCAGAAACCTTGGGTTTGAAGGCTTCCCGCTTTCCACAGTTAAAAAAATTCCCGCTCCCTGACACAAGCACCGAAGGCCTGGTGCGGGACGACTCAAAGTGCATTCTCTGCGGACGCTGCGTTGCGGTCTGCGCGGAGACCCAGAGCGTTCATGCCATTGCCTTTGCAGGCCGAGGAGCCAGGACCAGGGTTACCAGCTTTATGGACAAGGGCTTGGCGAACAGCCCCTGTATCCAATGCGGGCAATGCTCTGTAGTCTGCCCGACAGCTGCCATAACCGAAAAGGATCAGTCTTCGGAGGTGATGGCTGCTCTCGCCGATCCAAGGTTGACAGTGATAATTCAGACCGCCCCCGCTATTCGGGCATCCCTCGGAGAGGCTCTGGGCATGCCCGCCGGCAGTCTGGTAACCGGCAAGATGGTAGCAGCCCTGCGCCGGCTTGGTTTCGCCAAGATTTTTGATACCCAATTCACCGCAGACCTCACCATCATGGAGGAGGGAACTGAGTTTATCCAGCGGGTTCAGGGCGGAGGCACCCTGCCTATGATCACCTCCTGCTCCCCGGGCTGGATCAACTTTATCGAAACCTTCTATCCTGAATTGCTAAGCCATCTTTCAAGCTGCAAGAGCCCCCAGCAGATGTTCGGCGCCGTTGCAAAGACCTTTTACGCGCAGAAGACAGGCATAGATCCCGCATCGCTGCGGGTTGTTTCAATCATGCCTTGCACGGCCAAGAAGGGAGAGGCCAGCAGGCCCGAAATGGACTCCGCCTACCATTGGTGGAAGGGAAAAGCCGGAAAAGACGGCGCCAAGGTCGGCTCCGAGCACTATCAGGATGTGGATTGGGCTCTTACAACGCGGGAGCTTGCCAGGATGATACGGCAGTCGGCAATCGACATGGCTTCGCTGCCCGAAGAAAACTTCGACAGCAGCCTCGGGGAGTCCACCGGCGCAGCTACCATTTTCGGCAACACCGGCGGGGTGATGGAAGCGGCCTTGAGGACGGTCTACGAAATATTGGAGGGAAAAGCACTTCCACAGACGGATTTTCTCCCCGTCCGCGGCCTGCAGGGCATCAAAACTGCCGAGGTACCTGTGGCCGGCATGAAGGTCAAGGTCGCTGTAGCCCACGGGCTGAAGAATGCCCGGGCTCTTCTGGACGATATCGCAGCGGGCAAGAGCGACTACCACTTCATCGAGGTGATGGCCTGTCCTGGCGGCTGTATAGGCGGCGGAGGCCAGCCCGTGCTCCCTGATATGTACAAGAAATTGGCACGCAACAAGTCCCTGTATATGGAGGATCTGCGACTGCCCGAGCGAAAGTCCCATCAAAATGCCGAGGTAAGCGCCCTGTACAAGGATTTCCTGGGTCATCCGGCGGGACATCTCTCCCATGAGTTGCTCCATACGCGGTACAAGGCGCGGATAGTCTAGCCATTCTAGCCTGGACCGAAGGGGCGTCTTTGTCTAAAGAGAGCCTTTGATAAAAAGTCTCTCTTTGCTGGACAAGGATGCCCCTTCAGGCTATATACAGTCATGGCGATTCAAGCTCTGGGTTTTGATCTTGACGGCACTCTGTATCCGGCTTGGAAGATGTACAGCGCATCGGCAGGACTGGCCTTTCGTTACGGCAGGTTTCTCCGTGCCTTTGCCAGAGCAAGGAAGCTTCTCAGAAACCCCGACGCCTATCCCTCGTTCAGGAACGAAGCAGCTAAGGATAAGGCAGCATTCAGGGAAATCCAGGCAAAAATCGTCGCCGATTATCTATCCTCGCCTATCGATGATATAAAATCGCTCATCGATACAATAATCTATGAAAAAATCGAAGCATCATTCCAAACCCTAAAGCCCTATCCGGACCTTATCCCCTGCCTCGAAGCGTTGAAGGCCGCAGGAATGCGGCTGGGTATTCTCTCTGATCTTCCACCCAAAAGAAAGCTAGCGATGTTAGGCTTGGACGGCTTTTTCGAATGCAGCCTCTGTTCCGAGGACTCAGGCTCGCTGAAACCGGACCGACTGCCTTTTCTAGCCCTCGCCGCAGCCCTCGACCTGCCTCCCGCATCGATCCTCTATGTGGGCAATAAAGAAGACTATGACATTCAGGGAGCCCGTTCGGTGGGTATGAAAACCGCTCTAATCGGCGCCGGTAGAGCCTCAAAGGCAGATTTCAGCTTTCGCCGCTGGAAAGATTTCAGCGCCTGGTTTTTGGAGGGCGCGGGTCGCTCGCTTTGAAGCCTGTTTATTAGAAGTCTGTCAAAAGCAGATATGTTTTAGAAGGGACTCGAGTTTAAATGAGAAACTGATCCCCCGCCTGCGCGTACTCCAATCGCCCCTGGGAGATTCGCTCACCGGCGTAATGAGTAGCTAATAGCCGCGAGCTTTCGGCTAACTCGGGTAGAATATGCTCCTGAATTTCATCAGGGCTCATATGAACCCCGCCGGGCTTGAAGCCGCCGCTGTCGCAGAGCATCAGCCTGGGGCCTCGCCGGACCAGGGCCAGGATGGCTGGATCCCAGCGAGTATCCGAGGTGGCGATAAAGGCCGGCCTTTCATGACCGCTTTCACCCGCCAGAATAGAGAAGGTTTCAGGCGAATGGTAGCTGTGGCTGAATTCCAGCCATAGGCCCCTCGGCACTTCGTAGCGCCGGCCCTCCTCGATTTCGATTATATCGAAACTCCTAAGCGCCCATTCGATATAGGGGTGATCAGGAGAGATGGCCAGGCCGAGAATAGTCCTCACCCATTCCCTCACTCCCGGCGGAGCGATGAGACGCAATCGGGGCCGACTTGCCTGATCGGTTTTTTCCTTGATAAACATATTGAAGAGCAGAAACGGAAGCCCAAAACAATGGTCGCCATGAAAATGGCTTATGAGTATGGTATCGATATCTTCCAGCCCTATCGAAGAAGCTTGAAGCGATTGAAGAATATCCGGAGGGGTTTCCGCAAGCAGATGCTTGTCTATCATAAAGCAGTTATAAAAACTGCCGTCGTTGGAAAAGCCCCCTGTACCCAGAATTTTAAGTTCCATGCTTCGCGCTCCTCAGTCCCGCCATACATCGCTTATCAGCGGATGACTCTTCAGGTTTTCGAGGTCCTTATCCAAGGCCGAGCAGCTGATATGGGCACCGGCCCGCACCAAGGCTTCTTTTCGCCCACCCTGAAGCGGGATATGGAAAAAGAGTGAGCATTGCCCATGAATAGAATATATAAGGTCCCGCAAGGATGTAAGGTTCTGTTCCTCGTAGTTTCCAGCCTCGGTCGGCGATTCCATGCGAACGTGAAGCTCCCGATAGCTTTTTTCTCTCAGGCTTGAAGGATCGAGCAGTTCCTTTACCTGAAGGCAGGGCTTTCCCCGGGATGCGTCGAAGCCCCCCTTAAAACAGTACACCCTGTCCACGACAAGCTGTTCTCTCATCTGTTCCAGATTGTCAGGAAAGAGCACGATTTCAATGCTTCCCGAATAGTCCTCCAGAAGTCCGAAAGCCATCTTCTTGCCTGTCTTAGTGACTACCTCCCTGAACTCGGTCAGCATGGCCACCAGCACATATTCCCTGTCCTGGCTTGCCCGCTCGGGATGGCCCAAGTCCAGGGTTGATGAGCGCTCCCAAATTGTCTTGAAATCGTCCATCGGATGCCCGGTAAAATAGAAGCCCAGCAGGCTTTTCTCAAAATCCAGCATCTCCTGCCGACTGTACTCATCGCTGTGCTCCATAACCAGAGGGGGAAACACAGTCTCGTCGTCGGTATCGAAAAGACTCTGCTGCCGGGATGATTCGTGGTCGATTTTCGCCGCCACCCAGTCAATCGCCCGCTCGAGATTGAACATCAGTTCTTTGCGTTTACAGTCGAGAGAGTCGAAGCAGCCAGCATGGATAAGAGATTCCAGAATTTTCTTATTCAAGCCCGCTCCCGACATCCGGGCGAGAAAATCAACAAAGCTCGAAAAAGGTCCGCCGCTTTTTCTTTCCTCGACAACAGCCTCGGCGACTCCTTCGCCCACTCCCTTAATACCCAGAAGCCCGTAGACAATATCGTTGCCCTCTACACTGAATTTTGCCTTGGAGTAATTGATGTCCGGGGGGCGTATGGCCAACCCCATGGACCTTACCTCGCCGATATACTGGGTAAGCTTGTCGGTGTTGTTGATTTCGTTGGTGAGGTTGGCCGCCATAAACTCAGCCGGGTAATTAGCCTTGAGAAAAGCCGTTCGGTAAGCCACTACCGAATAAGCCGCGGCATGGGATTTATTGAAGCCATAGCCTGCGAAGGGAGTGAGTATGTCGAAAATCTCCTCGGCCTGGGCGGCGCCGTAACCCCGGGTCAGCGCCCCTTCAATAAAAGGGGCCCTCTCCTTGGCAAGGATTTCGGGCTTTTTCTTGCCCATGGCGCGTCTGAGAAGGTCTGCGCGCCCCAGGGAGTACCCCGCCACCTCCCTTGCTACCTGCATTACCTGTTCCTGGTACACGATAACGCCGTAGGTGCCCTTGAGATACTTTTCCAGCGAGGAATGGGGGTAGCTTATGGGGATCTTCCCATTCTTGGAATCGATGAATTTATCGATAAAATCCATTGGGCCCGGTCTATACAGAGCGTTTAACGCTATTAAGTCCTCGATGGAAGCGGGCTTTGCCCGCTTTAGAATATTCTGCATGCCCGAGGATTCGAACTGGAATATCGAGGTGCTCTTGCCCTCCCCCAGCATACGGAAGGTCTTGGGATCGTTATCCGGAATATCCTCTTCCCTGATCTCGACGCCCCTGGCCTTGAGAAGATCCAGGGTATTCTTGATGAGGGTCAAGGTCTTCAAGCCCAGAAAGTCCATTTTGACCAAGCCGCAGTTTTCGAGATAGTCCATGGTATACTGCGTCGAAATGCCGCCGGTCTTGGGATCCTTATACAGGGGCACAAAATCCATAAGCTGGGTCTTGCCGATAACGATGCCCGCCGCATGCAGCGAACTGTGGCGATGCATGTTCTCCAGCCTGAGAGCGATCTTGAATAGATCCTTGTACTTCTCGTTTTCAGCCAGAGCCCTCAACCGCGGTTCCATCTCGAAGGCGGTCTCCAGAGTCATCTTGGGATCTTCGGGAATAAGTTTGCCGATGTTGTTCGCTTCTTCGAAGGAAATATCCAGCGATCGGGCCACATCCTTGACCACAGCCTTCGCCTTGAGGGTTCCGAAGGTGATGATCTGCCCCACCCGGTCATCGCCGTATTTCCTCGTGACGTACTCAATAACCTCGCCGCGCCGCTCGAAGCAGAAGTCCACGTCGAAGTCGGGCATGGAAATCCGCTCGGGATTCAAGAAGCGTTCGAAGAGAAGATCGTATTTCAGCGGGTCGATGTCGGTGATCCTCAGACTGTAGGCGACAATGGAGCCGGCGCCCGACCCTCGACCCGGACCGACCGGAATGTCATGCCGCTTTGCCCAGTCTATGAAATCCCACACGATAAGAAAGTAGCCGGTAAATCCCATGGAAATGATGACAGAAAGCTCAAACTCCGCTCTCTGGCGAATTTCTTCCCCGGCGTTGGGATAGCGCCTTTCGAGTCCCTCCATGGTCAGATGGCTTAAATATTCCTCTGGCGACGAGAACTCCGGCGGAATTTCGTAGTCCGGAAGCATGGGACCGGGAAACTCTATATTCAGGTTCGCCATCTCGGTGATCTTCAGGGTATTGGACAAAGCCTCGGGCACTTCCGCGAACAAGGCCGCCATTTCCTCGGCGGTTTTCAGGTAGAAGTGATCGTTGGGAAACCGCATCCGCCCCGGATCATTACGCTTGCGGTTGGTGCCGACACAGAGGAGTATGTCCTGAGCGACCGCGTCTTCCTTGTTGATATAGTGGAGATCATTGGTAGCCACCAGAGGTATGCCGTGGCGGCGCGAAAGGGCGACCAGCTCGCGGTTGACCAGCTTCTGCTCTTCCAGACCGTGGTCTTGAAGCTCAAGGTAAAAGCGTTCGGGACCAAAGAGCTCACGGTATTCCAGGGCCTTTGCCTCGGCCGCCTCCCGTCTCCCGGACAGGATGAGAGAAGGAATCTCGCCGGCAAGACAGGCGCTGGAGGCGATGAGCCCTCCTGAATAGCTCCGCAGCAGTTCTCCATCTATTCGCGGCTTATAGTAAAAACCCTCTGAATAGGATAGGGAGGAGAGCTTCATTAAATTCCGGTATCCTTCCTGGTTCTCGGCCAGAAGGATAAAGTGCCAGTATTTATTGCCGTTCTCAGTACCCGTTTTTTCCCTGCGGGAGCCTCCGGCCATGTAGAATTCGCTGCCGATGATCGGCTTAATTCCCTCGTCTCTGCAGGCCTTGTAAAAGCTCAAGGCGCCGAAAAGGTTCCCGTGATCGGTGATCGCCAGGCCGGGCATGCCGTAACGCTTGGCTGTCGCGGCCAGTTCCTTGATAGGGGCGGCCCCGTCTAAAAGTGAATAGTCGCTGTGGTTGTGAAGATGTACGAATTCCGCCATTTTTTAAGTATAGCAGAAGCTTCCGATTCGGAGTAGGGTTTTAGCTCTCTGGCTGACTCACCGATGAGGCTCTTCCATTATTGACCCCGGAACCAAGCTTCCCCATACTTAAGGGAAAGGATACTCCAACGATGACAAACCCTGATCCAAAGGCTCCATACTTCCCTGACCTGGCGAAAAAGCTCTCCCGACTCATCCAGTTCGCGACGGTATCATCCTATGCCCCTGCGGAGGAAGTCGACCAGGTATTTTCGGGGCTCATCGACGAACTGCCACTGCTCTTCCCCAAGCTTCACGAAGTTCTCAAGCTGGAAAAACCCTCGGACCGAGGGCTTCTTTATACCTGGGCAGGAAGCGATCCGAATCTGGCTCCGGCCATGCTCTGCGCCCATTTCGATGTGGTGCCCCAGGGCAATCCCGCCGCCTGGGAGCAAGCTGCTTTTTCGGGCGCCATCGTAAATGATGAAGTCTGGGGCAGGGGCAGCCAGGATATCAAGGTCCTCATGACATCGATCATGGAAGCCGCCGAACGGCTGCTGAACCAGGGATTCAAGCCCCGCAGGACGATCCTCTTCGCCTTCGGCGGCGACGAAGAGGTCGGCGGCAGGCGAGGAGCGGGAACTATCGCACGCCATCTCGCGGAAAAAGGAATAAAGGCCTCCTTTCTTCTGGACGAGGGAGGCCCGATCTCTGTAGGCATGCTTTCCTTCGCCCCCCGCCCCCTCGCGCTTGTGGGAGTGGCGGAAAAAGGCTACGCGGATCTTCTGGTCACAACAAAAGGCAAGGGAGGGCACGCCTCGATGCCGCCAAAGGACAGCGCTACCGCAAAGCTCGCCAGGGCAATTGTCGCGATAGAGAACAATCCTTTTCCTGCCAGGATTACGGAAACTCTCAAGGCTTTCCTGAAGCGATTATCGGCGATCTCCGCCCAACCTTACCAACTCATCTTCAGCCTTGCCGGCCTTACAGCTCCCTTCATAAAGACGGCCTTTTCGGCTGCACCCACCACCAACGCCCTTATCCGGACCACGGTGGCCTGCACGATGCTCGAAGGAAGCCCCAAGGAAAACGTCCTGGCCGAAAAGGCCGAAGCTACGCTCAATGTCCGCATTCTCCCCGGCGAGAGCTCCGCCTCGGTTATCGACAGATTGAATTCCCTCACCGCACCCTTCGGCGCCGAGGTACGAGCCAAGCACGAAGGGCAGATCGTGGAAGCCTCCAGGGAATCCTCCACGAGGCACGAAGGCTGGGGGTACATCGAAAAAGCCCTTTCTCAATCCCATCCCGAGGCCTTCTGCCTTCCTTTTCTTTTCAGCGCCGCCACGGATACAAAACATTATCGGGATATTGTCGAAGCAATCTATCGCTTTACCGCCCTTCCCCAAACCCAGGAGGATCTCTCCCGCGTCCATGCGGCCAACGAGCGGGTGAAAATCGCCGATCTTGAACGCTGCGCGGCTTTTTATGTAAACCTGATCGCATCGCTCTGAACAAGAGCGATGCTTGGCCCGGGACAGCCCGGGACGTTTCGATTACGGTTGCGCTGCTTATAAACGGGTTCTGTAAATAAAAAACCATTCCTTGCCGGGAGAGCCTACATATATTAATTTTTCTTTATGAAAAGAACAGCAG
>JAVEYV010000008.1:0-19590 GCA_034003305.1 Spirochaetia bacterium
TGTGCTCGCCGGCCTCCAGGCCCAGGTCGAGGTCTTCGAAGAGATAGCCGTCCTTGAGGGCGACCGCAGTCCCGGACATGGATAGAATATTCATTCGGCGGCAACTATAGCACAGTGCCGCCTAATGCTTCTATGCCGCGGCGTGGCCAGGTTTTCGCCGCCGCGGAAACCTGGCCACATGCCCCAACCGGCAGCGCCCTTAGAGCACAGGCTTAATCTGGGCCCCCCTGCGATAGGTCTCAGGCAAGGCCTCAATTCTCTGGGCCGAGCCGAGGGCTCCCGATACTGCCCGTATTCGAGCCTCTGTTATGGCCTTGCCCAAGGCGTGGAAATCGGCGGCCGAAGCGGCCAGAATCTGGTCGCGCATGCGCTGCCTGTCCTCGTGCCTGTAGCCGGTGAGGTGGTAGACGAGGCTGATATAGCCCTTCATGTCGGGCAAAAGGTAGGCGTCCACGCCGCCTATGGTGCCGATAATAGCCCGCTCCAGTTCTTCCCGGGGTATGTCTATCTTCTCGAGGTATTCAGAAACCGTATCGAATATATCGAATGTCGTTTCCAGGTTGGGGTCCCGGTAGGAGAGGAGCATGAAGTTGCCGGAGTTCAGGTCGTAGGTGGAAAACCCCCCGTAAGCCCCTCCCTGCACCCGCACCTTTTCCCAAAGATATGCCGTATCCAGGTATTTCTTGGCCACCAGGAAGGCTCCGGATGCCTCGGCGAGAGTGGGGAAGGCCCTGCCCACGTAGTTCACCTGGCTCGGTGCGGTGAGGTACTCGTAGGGGGGAGGGGGCGGCACTGCAACATCGGCGTGCGGGCTGTCCGCCCACGCGGCGGCAACGCTCGCGCTAGCCTCCCGGGTGGCGGCAACTTTTTTGCCCACAGCCCCGGCTCCGGGTATTTTTGCTGCGAAGGCTTCCAGTTCAGGCTTGAGCTTGGCGAAATCTTCCTTGTCGATGGTGACATTGGCGACGCAGCCAGAGGCGTTAATGATCGCATCCCTGGTCTCTTCCAGCTCAGCGAGCACGGCCTTCCAGTCGGTTTCGATTCTCAGCGCCAAGGCCCTCAAGAAGTACAGCTGCTCGAGACCATTTATCATTTCCGATTTTCGTTCGGACTCGGAGAGCCTGGACAATAGCCGCTGCCCGATCATCGCGTGGCCCGCGGGGATGAAGGAGGCTTCGGATTGTGCCTTTTCCTCCAGCACGATCTGCTTGAAGCGTTCCTTGTTGTCCAGTCTGGCGCTGAGAAGAACTGAAGAGAGAAGCTCTAAAAGCTTAGGCAGCTTTCCGGTCATGGCCTTGGCGCGGAGCAGGAAGTAGCTTACCGCTTCCTTTTTCTTCCAGGCTGTAGTAAGGAGGCTGTTGGTTCTTATTCCGCCGGTATGCTTGCCCAGTTCTTGGCTCAGGGCGACATAATCAAGCGTTTCGGTGCCCGTCTCCAGGAGAACCCTGCCAAGGACTCCCAGATAGGGAAGAAGGCGCTCGGGCAGGTTTTTTAGGCTGAAGGCCAGGTCCAGGTAGAGTATGGAGCTGGTGGGCAGGTCATGATAGAGCAAGGGAATGCCCCCAAGCCGGTCTTCCTGGGCCGGCAGTCTGGCGGACTCCCTGGGCAGATCCTGGAGAGACAGACCGGGGATGCTTGCCAGGGCTTCGGGGCTGTCGGGCTTTTCCTGAAGCGCCTTGAGCCGCCGGGCGGAAGCCTCAATCTCTTTCAATTCGGCCTCGGAAAGGCTTGCCTTTACCTTGGCCAGCGCTTCCTTCTCCTCGGCTTCCCGCCTCGAGCCTTCTTCGGGATCGGGGAGAATAGTCACGGTACTGCGGTGCGGATTGTCCAAAAACCATTTCTTGATTAGTCCCTCAAAATACCCTTTACCGCCCAGGGCTTCGGCCTTGATAGCTTCGAAGTTGTGCTCGAAGGCCAGGGCGTCCAGGGGGTTGAGTTCGTAGAGCCAGTCGTTGAGGGCTTCCAGGTAGATGGCCAGACCCCGGGGAAAGCGGCCGGTATTTTTTTCCCTCATGGCGAATTCCACCGTATTGAGGGAGGCTTCCACGGTATTTCTGTCGATGCCGTTCCCCGCGAGTCTTGAAAGCTCTTTCAGCACCAAGGCTTCTACCTCGGCAGTCTTGTCGGGATGAACCCCTTTCAGTCCCACGGACCAGGCCATGGTTCTCAAGGACTCCTCCAGGCCGAAGCCCGCCAGATCCTCGCCAATACCTGAATCGATGAGAGCCTTGCGCAGGGGAGAGGCCGGGGTGGCGAGGAGAATGTGGGAGAGGATGGCCAGGCCCAGGCTCGTCTTGTGGTCGCCGTGCTCGCCCAGGGCCCAGTTTATTGCCGTCCAGGCCTTGGGATCCTTGCCCTCGTAGAAGGCGCTCTTGTATACGGGAGCCTTGAAGGCCGGCTGCGGGGCGGGCAGGGATGCCACTTCGAGCCTGGTATAGTCGGCGAGCCATCGCTCCAGGAACGCAAGGCGTTCCTCCGGATCGTCATCGCCGTAGAAATAGATAAAGGCATTGGAAGGATGGTAGTAGGTTTCGTGGAAGGCCTTGAATTCCGCGTAGCTTAGGTGGGGTATCACCCGAGGATCTCCCCCGGAATCCAGGCCGTAGGGGCTGTCGGGAAAGAGGGAGCGGCGGCAGAGGTCGTCATGGAGGTCGTCGGGATCCGAGTAGGCTCCCTTCATCTCGTTGAACACCACACCCTTGTAGCTGAGATCGCCGCTCTTCGGGTCTACTTCGTAGTGCCAGCCCTCCTGTCTGAAGGTATCCTCGCTGATGAGAGGATTGAGCACCGCGTCCATGTACACATCCGTCAGGTTGTAGAAATCCTTCTTGTTCGTGGATGCAACCGGATAGACCGTCTTGTCGGGGTAGGTGAAGGCGTTCAGAAAAGTGTTAAGGGAGCCCTTCATCAGTTCGACAAAGGGTTCCTTCACAGGATATTTCTTGGAGCCGCAGAGCACCGAGTGCTCCAGGATATGGGCTACTCCGTCCGAACGGCTGGGGGGCGTTCGGAAGCCTATGCCGAAGGCCTTGTTCTCGTCCTTGTTGCTCAAGGACAAAAGGCGGGCTCCCGTGGCGTCGTGCCTGTACAGCCTGGCTGTCGAATCTATTTCATGGATAAATCTTTCTTCTATAAGGGTAAACGACATGGGGTCTCCTTCTTTGATGCCGCTGGGCATTTATTTTTTATGCATCTTTTTCAAGATACTGTAAATCGTGGAAGAAAAGGCCATTCTGGCGAAGGCGTTGGAGATGGCCAGCCCCGCCGCGATGGCGAAGGCTGTCATGATCGTGCTCAAGCCCAGTTCCACCGAACGGAATGTGTTGCCTTCCAGGCTCGAGAGCATGGTGTAGTACATGCCCCCTCCGGGGACCAGGGGAATGATGGAGGCGATCATGTAGAGGGTCGCCGGACGACGGCGGACCCTGGCCGCGATTTCTGCGTAGAGACCGGCGGCCAGGGCCGCGAAAAAGGTGGCAAAGGCCGGGGAGCCCGATTGGGGCATGGCCTGGAGTACGGCCCATCCCAGGGCCGAGCCGCCGGAGGCGAGGATGACATCCGCCGTGCCGAGGCCGAAGAGGACCGAGAAAGCCGAGGTGGCGAGGCCCGCGAAGAGGGGTTCCTTGAGCTGGGAGAGAAGGGCGCTCAACTGGGGGTTCATGCCTGCCCTCCCGAGAGAAGCAAATGCCAGAGGGCATAGGCGCCGCCGGCGCCGGCCGAAATGGCCGCAGCGGTTATCACCGCGTCCACGCCTCGCGCAAGACCCGCTATAAGATCACCTGCAATGGTGTCCCGTATGGCATTGGTTATCGCGACTCCGGGCACAAGGAGCATTATCACCCCGATAATCACCGCGTCGGTATTGATGGGCAGGCCCGCATATGCGGCGCCCAGGGACGCCAGGGCCGCGAAGGCTCCGCCTGCGAGGCTGGACAGAAAGCCCGGCAGCTTCATGCGCTGGAATTCGTAAATAAGGATGGAGAGGAGGGCTCCCATGACTGCGGCCGCCAGGGCATCGATCGTCTTGCCCTTGAAGAGGAGGGAAAACCATCCGGCGCCGAAGGCGCTGGCGATCATGCGAATCCAGACCGGCCGGTCGCGCATCCGCTCCATCTCGTCCAACTGCCGCGCCGCCTCCTCGATATCGATGTCGCCCAATAAAAGGTGGCGCACCATGTTGTCGATCCTGTAGACTTTTTCCAGATTCATGCCATGCCGCTTGATGCGCCTGACCACCGACCTTACCTTGCCGTCTTCCCCAGAAAAAGAGAGCATGAGGCCCGTGCTCGTGGCAAAACATTCGGCCTCGGTGCCGCCCTGACTTATGATTATGCCCATGGCGGTGTACTCGGCCCTGTAGGTTTCGCCCCCGCTTTCGAGCATGAGTCGGGACGCGTCCGCGGCAAAGAGCAAAAGGTCCTCGGATTGCATGGCTGTATACTAGCCCCTGGGGCGAACCTGGGCAAGGATGGAGCCTGAGGCTTCAGTTCTCCCGGGACGAAATGCAGAAAAATCGAAGCGGAAAAAAAATATTAATAAAAAGCAAAAAGTATCGATAAGGATCTAGTCAAAAATAATTTATGTTTATATATTATGCCTGATTCCGGAAACCGACCGCGCCCGCATGGGGCTGTTCCGTCCGGTTTTTAAACGCCGCCTCCTATGAGGGGTGTAATGCTCGCATTTCGGAGTAGAATATGAAACGTCTCTTCTTTTTTTCCTTCCCCCTTCTGTTTTTCTGCGCCTCCTGCGTTCTGGTCTTTCCCTTCGACGGCCTCATGGGCAATGGGGATGTGGTGTCCCGCAACCTCGCCCTTGCTTCTTTCGATTCGATACAGAATCACACATCGGCCAAGGTGTTCATCAGCAAGGGAACTCAGTCCAAGGCATCGATCACCATCGACGAAAACCTTCTGGAAGCACTGGATATAAGGGTGGATTACGGAACCCTGGTCATCGCGACAAAACCGGGCAAAAGCATTCTTTCATCCACACGGTTTATTGTCGATGTGACCTTGCCCAGTCTCAAGGAGCTGAGAGTCTATGGTTCGGGATCAATTTCCTGCGAGGACAATTTTTATGGCCGAAGACTAGAGCTTTCCAACAACGGCTCGGCAAATATTTCCGGCTATTTCGAATACGAAGAGATTAAGGCCAGCATCGCAGGGTCCGGGAACATCGGCGCCACGCTATTGGCGGATAAAGTGACTGTTCAAATTGACGGCTCGGGCGATGTAGCGCTCCAGGGAAGGGCCGGCAGTTTCGAAGCCCAGATCAACGGATCGGGAGATATTGCCGGCAGAGACTTTACCGCACGAAGAGCGCAGATTGCGATCTCCGGTTCGGGATCGGCGACCTGCAGGGTCCAGGAATGGCTTAAGGTGAACATAAACGGTTCCGGGGACGTAAATTATTACGGCAATCCGTATCTAGACATCCGCTCCAGCGGTTCGGGAAGGCTGCGCCGCTTAGGACTGTAGGGATAGCGGCCCTGGCCAGCCGGGCCGCTTAGGACTGTAACGATAAAGGCTCGGAGCGAACCGCCCCGAGCCTTCTATCGTTTTTGCAGTTTCTGCTCAGTAATTTCTGGCAAAAAGCGCCCTATGCTTTGCGGGGGCGCCGCAGATCGCGCAAGCCCCTTTAATGCCTTCCTGGTCGCCCAGGGGCATGCAGCGCAGGGTAGCCTTTGTCTTGGCCTTAAGATCCGCCTCGCAGGCCGCCGAACCACACCAGAGAGCCCGGGCGAATCCGCCCTGGGCATCGGCGGTGCCCATCCCCTCGACGCCGAAAAATTCAAAAAGACCCGGCAGATCCGCAACGTCCTGAGTATGCTCAAGCTTGAAGGCTTTGGCCTTTTCAAAGAGCGACTTCTGGATGTCCGCCAGGGCTTCCTTGGCTGCGCTCACCGCTTCTGTCACGGGGATGAACTTCTTCTCTCCCGAGTCCCTGCGCACAAGCACAAGCTTTTCTGCCTGCATGTCTCGTGGGCCGATTTCGACGCGCAGGGGCGTTCCCCGCATCTCCCATTCGGCGAATTTCCAGCCCGGGCTGGACGAATCGTCGGAATCCACGATCACCCTGATGCCCGCCGCCTTGAACTCGGCGCTGATCTTATCGGCGTAGGCGAGGACGGCAGCCTTGGAATCGTTTTTGTAGATCGGGACTATCACCACTTCCTCGGGAGCGAGGGAGGGAGGCAGGACCAAGCCCTTGTCGTCCGAATGGGTCATGATCACCGCGCCTACCAGGCGGGTGGAAACACCCCAGCTGGTAGCCCAGACATAGTCCAGATTGCCGGCCCTGGTCTGGAATTTTACATCGAAGGCCTTGGCGAAATTCTGACCCAGGAAATGGCTGGTACCTGCCTGCAGGGCTTTTCGGTCCTGCATCATCGCCTCGATGCAGTAGGTCTGCACGGCTCCGGCGAATTTTTCGCTTTCGCTCTTTATGCCCGTTACGACGGGAATGCAGAGATGGCGCTCCACCACGTCACGGTACACCTCGAGCATGCGCAGGGTTTCTTCCTCCGCTTCTTCCTTGGTTTCGTGGGCTGTGTGACCCTCCTGCCAGAGAAATTCGCTGGTGCGCAGGAAGAGGCGGGTTCGCTTTTCCCAGCGCAGCACATTGGCCCACTGATTGATGAGAAGGGGCAGGTCTCTCCAGGATTGAATCCAGTCCTTGTATTTGGACCAGATGATTGTCTCTGAGGTGGGTCGGATACAGTAGGGCTCTTCAAGCTTTTCTCCGCCTCCGTGAGTCACCACCGCCAGTTCGGGGGCAAAGCCTTCCACGTGTTCGGCTTCCTTTTCCAAAAAGCTCATGGGAATGAGAAGGGGGAAATACGCGTTGGAGTGGCCGGTTTCCTTAAATCTTCTGTCGAACTCGTCCCGGATTCTCTCCCATATGGCATAGCCCCGAGGCCGAATGACCATGCTCCCTTTTACCGGCGAATAATCCGCCAGTTTTGCGTTGAGAACGATATCGATATACCACTGGGAATAATCGACTTCTTTTGGAGTGATCTTGTCGGCCATACAACACCTCAGGCGTAGATAAAGATAGATAAATATAACGACAAATGCTCGGCAATTTCAATCGGAATGGATAGTCTTCCAAATACCTTAGGTCTGGGGTCTTTCCGCCGCCGGCGCTTTCGATATATTCTCATATGGTGACCTTGCAAACACGGCGCAGAACCTACTGGATACTCTTTGGCATCGACGCATTTCTGCTTATGGTAGGCTCGGTTTTTTCAATTATCCTCGCTTTCATGAAGCGGGTTCCCATTTTTCTCATCGAACGAGGAATCTACACTACCCACGAACTCTTCGGCCTGCGAATTCCTTCTTTGGGCTATTCCCTGGTAAACGCTCTGCTCCTGGCACTCTATGCCGTTGGTGTCAGTTTTTTCATCCTGAAAACCTTCAGAAAAACCGTGTCGCCGGAGATTTTCTTCTTTGTCTTCTGGATCTGCAGCCTTTCCTTCGAGGCTATTCGGCCCCTGCATCTGTTCATGGCGGTTCAGGGGGCCTCGGATTCCAGTCTTTCAATCCTGGACAGGCTTTACATGGGAAGCAAGTTTCTGGGGCTTATCACGATTTTTATTTCCGGCCTCTACGCTGCGGGCATGCGCAATGATAAGCAATTCTACACAATCGCCATCTGCATTGGTATCAGCGCAGCCTTGAGCTCGATCATGCCGGTGAATACCGGAATCTGGGCTCCCAACCTGATGTTCAGGCTCGGTTATGCTAGACTCGTGGATGGATTCTCCGTCGCTATCTTGCTTATCACCATCGCCAACTATCTGATCGCCGTGCGGGTGCGGGGCGACAAAGCTTATTATTACATTGCCGCAGGCGCAGCCTTTACCGTTGCCGGTGCCTTAATCGCCAGCAGGGGCGCTTCGCCTCTCGCAAGCCTGCTCTCCCTGGCCGCCATGGCGGGGGGCGGCTTTGTCTATATCTACAAGATTCATTCCTTTTATTTGTGGCAATAGAGTATTTGTCCAGGGGCAGAAACAGAGTCGAAGCAGGTTCGAGGAGCTCTACAAGGCCCTACACTCCCAAAATTACGGCAAGTGCGCCGGCTACTAAGGGCAGCAGAATATTATCCCAATCCTTGGTCGGGGCGGCTTCAACCAGCGTAGAGACAAGAGCGACGGCAAGAGAGACTCCAGGTCTGCCGCTGATCAGATAGGAAGGAATAAAAGAACAGATAAAGCAGGTCATGCTCCCTTCCAGGGATTTGCCCTGAGTGTATGGCAGCCTGATCTTTCCTATTGTCTTGCCTACCAGGCTTGATAGTCCGTCGGCGAAGGCGAGAATATAGATTGCGATGCTCGCCGGTTTTTCGGGAAAAAGAAGCACAGCCAGCAGGGCCCCCAAGCCAAGCGTCACGGGACCTGTCACAAAACGGCCATTATCGCGCAAGCGGGCTGCCTTGGCGGTCATGGCCGAGATGAAAGGAATCGAGTATCCCTTCATCCGCAGGGTTTCGAATATGCTGTAAACGATAATACCTGCGGACAGAAGCAGAACCGTTACGGTTTTGGACAGGGAAAGAAGCAGCGGGACAAATGCTATGAGAAGGTGAATCGATTTGCGGGTTAATTCGATTAAAATTTCTTGGCGGGAAGCCCTTTTCCTTGTTTTGAGTGGCTGAATATAGCCTTGCTGAACCGCAGGATCTTCCTGGCGCATCGTTTCTCCATAGGCTGCTTCTTGACAGCCTTAATGGGCTTTGGTAGGATGCCTCACTGTCGAAGAGCGCCTGTAAGGCCATCCCGTAACTTTCCAATGCTTTTCATGGGCGATACCCGTAAGCGGGAGAGTGCGCGCAAGGCCTTCCTGCAACGTTCTAGTGCTTTTCGTGGGCGATTAACTCAGCGGGAGAGTGCTACCTTCACACGGTAGAAGTCACTGGTTCAATCCCAGTATCGCCCACGAAAAGCACTTTTTTACCTCCGCAGCCTTGCGACCCTTCACAGGGTAGAAGTCACGCTTTCAATCCCAGTATCGCCCTTAAAAGGCATTTTTACCTAAAGCCTGTCATCCTTCACAGGGCAGAATCTCCGGGCTTAAGCCGGATTCCCCGCCCTTGAACGTTTTTTCGATAATTCTGCCAATACCAAATTCTAATCGGCCTTTTCAGGCGGCTAAAGCTTCTTAACCTTAGCCGCCAAAAGGAGTATACACCAATTTTCACTTTTTTTCCACAACTGTCCCGGCCCTGGCCGTAACCGTATCTTCCACCTTCCCTAGAATCCATAAAAGGAGGGCGGCGACCAAGGCGATCGCCCCTATGATAGGCCAGATCGAGCCAAGGCCGATCCTGTCCATCAAGCCCCCGATAACCGGCGGGCTTATCGTCCAGCCAATTCCACCGATAACCGGCAGTATGGCGTTGAAGCGGCCGCGGTGCGATATGGGCGTATGGTTGGCTACGTAGGCGCCCTCGTTGGTTGCGTTCACGATCTCCCCCAGGGTCCAGAGTATGGTAGAGAGGTATAAAAGCCATAGATTCCGGGAAACGCCTATCATCCCAAATCCCGCGGCATAGAAAACTCCGGCCAGGGCTACGGCGTTGATAGGCTTCCACTTCCGCGTGAGGGCCATAACCGGCGTCGAGAGAAAAATCACCAGCGCCGCGTTCAGCGTCATACAGGTTCCGAATATCGCCGCCCCGGAAAGACCGAAAAATTCCTTGGATTGGAGGGGCAGCGCGAAACGGTGCTGGGCGTAGACGAAGCCGTACCAGGTCGTGATCATGGTGAAGATGATGAGAAAGGGTCTTGAAAACAGTGCTTGCAGAAGATTTCCCTTATAGGCTTCCTCGGTGCTACCCGATCCTATGGTAGCGTCGATCTGCTGCTGAGTCGGCTTTGTCTCCGGCACCTTGAGGGCTACGATGTAGGTGGCGGCGAAGATGGCGATTCCGTTGCCCCAGAACAACCAGGATGTTGAGTGCTCGAAGAGAAAGCCCGCGATGAGCGATCCTACGGCGAATCCCAGGTTGTGTCCCAGATAGGTGAGCGAGAAGGCTGTTCGCCTGTTCTCAGGCGTGGTGAGGTCGGTCATCATGGCGCTTCTCGCCGGATCGGTAATGCCGTCGAAAAACACGCTGAGAAGAATCAGTGCCGGCACGTATTTGGCGAAGGCGGCGAAACCGCAGGGTATATACATCGCCGCCGAGATAAGTTGCGCGATTACAATGATCTTCTTGCGGCCTAGTTTGTCGGCCACTTTTCCGCCGATAAAACCTGCGGGTATGTACACCATTGAGATGATGAACATAAATCTCCCGGCTTCGCTTTGGCTCATATTCAGCCTGCCGGTGAGGTAGAGGGTCATGAATGGGAATACGAATATCCCAATTGAATTGACCACTGTGACAATGAATAAAGTGTAGAGGGGCTTGGGAAGCCCTCGGTACACGCCGAATAATCCCTCCGCTTTCAGGCGGATCGAGTGAAGGATTCTTCCTCCACTTTTGGCGCTTGTGCCCATAGTATTACGCTCCCGCACAATGTGCGGCTTTCATTCCGTTCTTATAACGGTAAGATAATTGCGTTACGCGCGCAATATCCCTATCAATGCGGAGAGCTTGAGGTGGGGAAAATAGAAAGAGGGGTGAGCTTTCTTTCGTCGAGCCTCAAGCAGCTTCGCGTGCAAGATACGACAGATAATTAATGGTTACACTCACTGCTTTGGCTCCTTTCTTCAGAGTTTCGTGTATCGTGCCGAAATTTTATGATATAGTCAAGCAGATCATCCAGGCTTGGAGGGTTCGTATGAAAAAATTATTTTTCCCTGAAAAAGACGGGAAGGTCGATATAATCGAAGCAGGTTCGGTATCCCGCATGATCAAGGCCTATGGCGAAAAAACCATGATGGTGGAAGTGCACTTCGAGACCGGCGCCAAGGGCGCCGAACATTCTCACCCCCATGAACAGTTGTCTTACTGCCTTGAAGGCGAATTCGATTTTTTGATTGAAGGCGAAAGCCGGAGTATTACGGTCGGTGATAGTGTGTTGATTCCCGGGGGCAAAAACCACGGGGTTTTATGCCGCGGCAAGGGAAGGCTTCTGGATGTTTTTTCACCCCCCAGGGAAGATTTTTTAAAGCTAAAGGGCTAGGCGGCCCAAGGCTGACCAGGCATTCGGCGGTCTATCGTTAAGGAGCCTCTATGTATGGCTGTATGGGCCGTATCTTATTCGTCGATTTGGAAAAGGGCGATTTCAGAGAACTTCAGCTCCCGGAGGAATTCTACCGAGACTTCGCTGGGGGCATAGGACTGGCGGCCAGGATTCTCATCGACGAAATCCCTGCCGGCGCAGACCCCCTGGGACCGGACAATCTTCTGGCCTTTATGTCCGGAGCCCTCACCGGCACCGGCGCGCTTATGACCGGCCGTTGGATGGTCGCCTGCAAATCGCCTCTCACCGGCGGCTGGGGAGAGGCAAACTGCGGAGGGACCCTGTCGCCGGCTATCAAGCGATGCGGCTATGACGGCATTATTTTTAGAGGCCTGTCTCCCTCTCCTGTTCTGTTTTTTTGCGACGATGCCGGGCCCAGACTGAAGAGCGCGCAAGATCTCTGGGGCAAGGATGCCATAAAGACTGAAGAGGAACTTGCGGTCCGCTACGCGGGAAAAATCAAGCCGGCCATCGCGACCATAGGCTACGCGGCGGAAAAACTATCCCTCATTTCAGGAATTTCCAACGACGGAGGCCGCTACGCGGCCAGATCCGGCGTGGGCGCCGTCATGGGTTCCAAGCATTTGAAGGCCCTGGTTCTGGCGGGGAGCAAAAAAATTTCCTGCGCCGATCCCGCTCAGGTTGCCGCGCTGTCCAAAAAATTCGCGAGCAAGGCAGGCAAGGCCAATCTTCCTTCATTCATAAAAGGGAAACACCTCGCCTTTGCCGGCGCCATGATCGGCATGCCCCTGGTGGTCAGGATTAACGGCCTTATGGGGACAGCCTTTTTCAGGCGTTGGGGCACTATTTACAACAATACCGGCGGTGTTGTTAACGGGGATACCCCCATAGGCAATTGGGCCCTCGGTCCCTCGTCCTTTCCGAAGGGAAAACGGGAAAAACTCAATCCCGACGGGGTGATCGCTCGAGAGACAAAGAAATACCGCTGCTATTCCTGCGCCATCGGCTGCGGGGGCATCTGCGACATGGGGGATTTCACTTCCAAGGGGGGGCATACTCACAAACCGGAGTACGAAACCCATGCCGCCTTCGGTCCTCTTCTGCTCAACGACGATCTTTCTTCCATTTTTCGCTGCAACGATATCTGCAACCGCAGCGGCTTGGACACGATTTCAGCCGGATCCACGATCGCCTTTGCCCTGGAGTGCAAGGAACGCAAGGCTATCCCGGCGGATCTCCTCGGCGACATCAAGCTTGCCTGGGGGGACAGCGCGTCGATAGAGGACTTTTTGGGGCTAATGGCCCGGCGCGAAGGGGTCGGCGCGCTCTTCGCCGACGGCACCAGGGAAGCGGCAAAACGACTAGGCATCGCAGACGCGGAGTATGCCGTTCACGCAGGAGGACAGGAGCCGGGGATGCACGATCCGCGGCTGGATCCTCATTTGGGGGTAGCATTTTCCGCCGATCCCACACCGGGCAGGCATACGATCTCCGCAGGCCTTTACTATAATCTGATCTGCCTCTGGAAGGAGGTATCCTGGGCTCCCGCTGTTCCATTGGCGTATCCGCGGTCCAGGGAGGCCGCGGCAACTGAGGAAGAGGCCTTGAAAAGCGTCGCGGGCAGTCTTTACAAGCAGGTGGCCGATATGGCCGGGGGCTGCCTTTTCGCCATGCTCACGGGCATAGATACCTGGAACCTTTTTAGCTTTTTCAATGCCGCAACAGGCTGGAGCCTTAGTCCCGACGACTATATGGAGATGGGGCGCCGATCCCAAACCCTTCGCCAGCTTTTCAATATTAAACAAGGAATAGACCCGAGAGCGAACATGATCCCAGCCAGGCTCTGCGGAGATCCGCCGCTCAACGACGGACCGCTTAAGGGAAAACACTTTCCCCTGGCGGAAAAGGTGGCGCTGCACTGGAAGGCCATGGGATGGAACCAGGCGACCGGTATCCCCGAAGCTGAAACCCTTGCGCGATTAGGGTTGGAAGATCTTGTAACGAAGCAGTTCCCAAAGGGTCTGTGACAATCATGAGCCTGAATCTTCAAGTCCTGGAAAAGTCCCGTTCGACCAGAAAGCGCAGAGTGGTCCTGTATGTAATTCTGTTGGTTATGGTATTTGCGGTATTGGAAGCATTCGTCCTCGCCTATAAACCGCCGAAAGACGCCCTGCTTTTCGAGCCTGAGGTGAGTTTTTTTCGGGACGACTCCCTGCTCGGGCAGGAGAGCCTGCCTCTGCTTCTCTCCTCGGGCGGCGATCCTGATTTTACCAGCGGCGAATATAGCTTTATGCTTCGCTTTCTGCTGCCTGATGAAGAAACCGGCTCGGCGAGAAAGGTGCTGGTCTTTCCACAGATTTCCGGCAGTTCGCTGGAAGTATTCTTGAACGGTGAAAAACTCGGAAGCAGAGGCGATCCTGTATCAGGCCAATCCAGCATCTGGAATTCGATACATCAATTCTGCCTTCCTGAGGGCATGGAATCCGGTGAACACCTGCTGGAAGCGCGCATTCAAGGAACCTATGAAGCGGGCATCGTAACATTTCCCTACGTTGTAAATGCCGACACCAATTCCTTCAGGCTTTTTATGCTGGACTTTTTCACAAATTACTCGATCTGGCTTTCCATCGGATGTATCCTGATAGTGTCGCTCATCGTGCTGAGCATGGGTTTCTTTACCGAGAAAAGCCGTTCGGCTAATCTTCTTTTGGGACTTGCCGGACTTGCGGTGAGCGTTTTTCTCATCGATTTCGTCTATATCGAGCGGCTCCCAATGAGCCTGGTGGCATTCAAGAAACTCGTTGTGTCGCTGCGGCACTTCAGCGTTGCCTGCTTTACAGTCGCATATTTGCGGCTCCTGGGCAAGCATATTAGCCTTGCGGCCAAAGCGATTACCGCTCTCCAACTGGCCTGTTTCGTCCTGGTGATCGTCTACCCCGGCGATATTATCGCCATTAAAAGGCTCTATAGCATAACATTTTTGGGTTTTATTCCCTCTCTCTCATATTTGCTGTATAAAGTCATCCGCCACGCCGCCCAGACCGGGGAGTTATCCACTTTACTTTTCGGGGTTCTTGTCGTTTTTCTTAGCGCCGGCAGGGATATTGTGGTTATGGTGATCTTGCGTCCCGACGGTTTTATTCTTCTTTCTCATTACGGTTTTATCGTGCTGGCCTTAAGCTCCTGCGCCTTTGTCGTGAACGATTCTCTCAGGCAGTACAAAGACCTGGCCTTCGAACGGAGCAGGGCGGCTGCTTTTCGCGAAGAAGTCTTACGTGACGAGCTTACCGGCTGCTACAACAGAAAACTATTGCCCCTTCTCACGGAGAGCCTTATCAAGCCCTATTCGCTGCTAGTATTCGATATCGACGACTTTAAGCAGATCAACGACCGCTTCGGACATGAGACTGGCGATGCGGTATTGAAAGAACTCGTACGCATTGCCGGAAGAAATATCAGGTCGTACGATTACGTTGTGCGTACAGGAGGAGACGAGTTTCTGATTATTCTAAGCTCCTGCCCCCTGAAGATCGCATGTTTTCTGGCTCAACGCCTTATTGCCGAAGCGAATGCCAGCAGAATTCCTGATGGGGATTCCATGCTGAGTTTTGCCATCTCTGTGGGTATTGCCAGCTGTGCCGGTGAACTCCATTCGGCCCAGGAAGAATTCTCGTCCACCCTGCGCAGCGCCGACGCAGAAATGTACCGGGCGAAGAATCAGGGAAAGAACCGCTGGTGCGCCGCTAGGCCTGCATGATACGGCTATGCTTGTTCAAAACGACTCAAGGCAGTAGAATTCAGCCATGAAAGGCATAATCGTCGCCGCCGGATACGGTACCCGTTTTCTTCCAGTTACAAAGACCGTTCCCAAGGAATTGCTTCCTCTCGGCGTAAAGCCGAGCATCGCATATATCGTCGATGAGTTCATGCAATCGGGCATCGATGAAATCATCATCATTTCCTCCAGAAGAAAAAAAGCGCTGGAAGATTATTTTGACAGAGAAATAGAGCTGGAGGAACTTTTTGCCAGGGAGGGAAAACGAGACAAGCTCGCCCTTATACAGCCTCCCGCCGCCCGGATTTCCTTCGTGCGTCAGACCGAGATGCGCGGAACAGGCCACGCCCTATTGCAGGTGCGGCCTTTTTTGGGCGAGGAAGCCTGTGTCGTCGCCTATCCCGACGATTTGGTCGTCGGCGCCCGGCCTTTGGCCGCGCAGCTTATCGATCTGTACAAAAAAACAGGCAAATGCGTTTTAGCCACAATCCTGGAACCCGGCGATGTTTCTCGCTATGGTATTGTAGATCCCGAACCGGACGGTCTGGGTGTTCGGGGATTCATCGAAAAACCTCCGCGCGGCAAGGAGCCCAGCCATGAAGTCTCCATTGGCCGTTATCTCTATACGCCCGAATTCTTCCAGTGGCTCGAAGAAGGGTGGAAGCGGCATGAAAAGGGCGAATATTTCCACAGCTACGCGCTTGATAAAATGATAGAACGGAACAAAGTCGTCTTTACGAGGACCGAAGGCCAGCGCCTGGATACGGGCGATCCGGCGGGATATCTGGAAGCGATACTGCGTAACGCCGCGGAAGATCCTTCGCTGACACCGACGTTGGACGCTTTCTTCGCCGCACGCTACGCAAAATAAAAGCGCCATTCATTCAATAGTAATGGATTTGGAGACGTTTTTGGGCACATCGGGGTGGACTCCGTGCCCTTCGACTCCCAGGGCGTCGAGCCATTCCATTTTAAGCACCGACATTCTATAGGCCAAATATTGCAGCAGAATCGCAGCGCCGAAGACGAATAGACAGGGTTTGCCGCTGGTCGGTATTTCAATATAGCTGGACCAGTAATCCCTGCGTCCTGCCGGCTTGCCGGCCGCGGCAAGGGCCAGATCCTGACGGCGTTCGGCGAAGAGGAGTATATCCGCGCCCCTTATTTTGTGCGTATGGATCTGGCTTATGGTGACCCTCGCATCCCTTTCATCCGGCGCACAGAGAAAGATGAGGGGATAGCCGCAGGGCAGTCCTTCTATCAACGAAGGATTGTTTCGAATAATTTCCCGGGCCTTGCTCTTTTCCGCGGGCGGATGGGCTGCCGCCAACGCTCGATAGGAGTCCAGAAAAAGTTCCAGGTCCGCCAGGGAGACAATACTGTTTCTCCCAAGAATTGTATTCATGCCGTGCTTGAATTCTGCAGCCTCGCCGCCCTCGGTGTGGTTGAGCGCCACTTCTCGGATTTTCAAGGCTCCTTCCCTGGCAAGCCCTAAAAGATTGGTTCCGAGAACATGAATGGAGGATTTCGTAAAAAGCTTTAGCGCGACTTCTTCTATATTTTTTGAAGAAAGCTTGAGACTTTCCACCATTATTTCACTGGCGGAGCGCAGCGTAGCGGCGAGCTCCTGCTCTGGCAGCACCAGGCCGGCGGCAATAATATACAAAAGCCCGAGCTGGCTGATAAAGGATTTTGTCGCCACCACGGCGATCTCGGGACCGCAAAGCATGGGCAAATAAAAATCCGACAGCTCCCGCGCAAGCCTTGCGCTCTCGTTGTTGACCAGGCTTGCCCGTGTTACTTCGGGGAACTTTTCCTTAACCTCGGTAAAAACATCGACTAAGTCCTTTGTTTCTCCGGATTGACTGATGCCGATGAGGACATCCTCATTCTTAAGACTCGAGAGATACATTGAACGGAAAATGCCTGGGTTGCAGGGATGTACCGAAATATGGGCAAGGACGTTGAAAAAATAAGCCGCAGTCAGCGCCGCGTGATACGAGCTGCCCGAAGCCACGAGATAAATTCTCCCTCTTGCCGCTTCTGCGTTCAGCAAGGTTGTGCGGCACTGATTCAAATATCCGGCGATAGCGCTCCGCTTCATCCACACAAGGATCGCATCCAGCAGATGAAGGTTTTTAATCGTTTTTGGCTTTGCCTTGGCGAGCTCGGTCAGGATTTCGACTTCATCAGAAAAAAATCCGGTTTTAGACGATAAGGAAAAGTCAGAATCCGCAATGCCCGATTGTATTGAATTCCATGAAGAAGAATTGAATACCGCATCGATATCTTTTACGACATCGTCCACGGTCGATTTTTCAGCCAGTGAATAAAATGCGTTGGCCGATTCTGTGCACTGATCCTTAAGCCGGTCCAACAGTCTTGCAAGCGGCTTGTCCTCTGATGGGATAAAATAATACCTCAGGAGCTGATCGATCAAGGAAGGCCCCGCCATGATTTCCTGCAGCATAAAGTGTTTATATTTAGGATCCAGCCTGGTTTCCTTGATGGAAAGCTTCGATCGCCTGGGCCTTGGCTTGGAAAACCTGAGCCCTCCGGAGAGCTTGAAACTTATGAGGTCTGAGTCGGAGAACCATAGGCCTTCTCCCTCCGATATTGGAACCAGGGAGCGGGTCTTGGACAAGACCGAGGTAAGGTCGGAAGAGACAATGATAAAGCTGCCGTCTTCGTCCCTGCCGATTCCCGCATAGAGCGAGGAACCTGAGTTGATGGCGAAAATCCCCGGCAGGCCCGGGTCGGCCACAACTGCCGAATAGGCGCCTCCGGCAAGGACTTCGGCTTTGCGAAGTGCGTCTATCATGCGTAGCACGGCGTCCGGCACGCCATCCCGCAGCCCCGAAGCCGCGTAAGCCTTCCGCAACGCCGACAGTTCGGTACTGCGCAGGTTCTGATTAGCCGCGTAATGCTCTTCTATAAGGTGGATGAGGACCTCGCCGTCGTTGTCCGATACGATGGCGTGCCCCCGCGAGCCGAGCCAGGCTCGTAAAGATTCTAGATTATCGATAAAACCGTTATGGGCTCCGATTAGCTCCATTTGGCAGTGGACATGGTGAGGCTGGCTGCTGGATTCTGAGACCGAGCCTCGGGTTGCCCAGCGAACCTGGCCTATAAAACGTTGACCCGAGGCGGCGGCGAAGCCCAGGGCAGGGCAGACCTTGGATGGAGGACCCGCTGCCTTTTTCAGCAGAACCCTGCCCCGGGTATCGATAAAAGCGCCGCCGGTTGAGTCGTAGCCCCGGTATTCCAGACGCATCAGCAGGGACTCGGCAACTCTGCCCAGATTGCCAGAATCGGCGCCATAGGCCAAAGATACTATTCCGCACACTCTATTACCCTTTGCTTAAAGTATAGCACGTCTTACAGCGCTCGGCTTTTTTTATTATAGTGCATTCTATGGCGATTGAAGCACTTGATACCGAACACCTAATACGAGGGTACGACTGCGGCTACGGCGGCCCCTTGAGGCCCTTTGCCCTGGCTAATTTTTTCCAGGAAGCGGCGGGGGAGCACGCCGCGAAGCTTGGCCTGGGCATGGAAGCACTGTTCTCCCTTGGCCGGACCTGGATGCTCTCTCGCATCGATATCGAGATCGATCGGCTGCCGCTGACGGGCGACAGGGTAGTGGTCAAGACCTGGCCCTTCGGCACCGAACGCATTTTCGCCATGCGCTGTATGGAATTACTTGATTCTCAAGGGAGCAGGATGGCCGGCGCTCTCTATAATTATTTTATCTACGATATTGAAAATGGCCGCCCCCTTCGCCCCGAGCGGATACTCGATCCAGGCTTGAAGGGGGATAGGCCGCTCCCCTATGCCGACCTGGCCCCCGGGCTGCACGAGCCCGGGCTTTTTCCCGCAGAACTGCCCGGCAATCCCGAGGAATCGGGCTGGAAGCCCGCTTTCAGCCTGGATGTGGCACATCGTCATATCGATAACAACGGGCACGTGAACAACGCTTATTTCGTCAACTGGCTCTGCGATGCGGTTCCGCCCGAAGCGCGGGGCTCAGGGCTGGCAAAGAGAATCAAGGTTGACTTTCTGTCGGAAGCGAAGCGGGGTGAGTTCCTGAAAGCTTGTTGGAGAAAGAGCGAATCGGGTGCCTTCCATTCGATCATCCTGAGGGGTTCCCAGGTTATCGCCCGGGCATTAACCCGTTGGGAGTAGGCCGCGCGTTGACCGGCCCCCGCGGCTTGTGTCACTATGGCTAACCATGATACCCGACAAAGTAAAAATAATACTGGACGCAGAGGGCCTTTCTGCCCTGGAGTTTGAGAAAGGATCGACCCCCACCGCCGAAACCGCGGCTGCAAAGATTGGCGTGCAGGTAGGTCAGATCGCTAAAAGCCTTCTTTTTAAGGGAGCATCCGGCCTCGTGGTTATGGTGGTCTGCGCCGGCGATAAAAAGATCTCATCCGGCAAAATCAAGCGATTGTGCGGCGAAAAAATGTCCATGACCAGGCCTGAAGAAACCTTCGCTCTCACCGGCTTCTGGCCCGGCGGCGTCTGTCCCTTCGGCGTGGATGGCATGAAAATCTACGTCGACGACAGCCTCAAGGCCTGGGACACTATCTATCCCGCCGCGGGCAACGATGCCACAGGGGTGCCCTTGAGCTACGAAAAGCTGCTCCGAATATGC
>JAVEYV010000009.1:0-18764 GCA_034003305.1 Spirochaetia bacterium
GGATTGGATGTATCGTAACGCCGGAAAACGTTTTCGGCAAGGTGTTTCGTGCATTTTTTATCTAATATGTTGAATTTATTATATTAAGCTAGGCTAATTACATGAACGCCTCAATTCCTCGTTGTGCAAGGTCGATTGTCGCGCTAGGATTTAGATGGGTTTAAAGATAGCTGATTTTTGGCTTATGCGAATTCCTATCCCGGGAGGCTGATACGAAAGTTTTAATACTATTCAACGGTGCGCCCTACGACGGCAGCGATGTAACTTGGAACGGCTTGCGTTTAGCAGGACAGCTTTTAAAACAGGGAACGGGGTTAGGATTTTCCTCATGAACGATGCAGTGGACATGGCCAGAGACGCTTGTAAACCTCCCCTGGGCTATGACCAGGATCTTTCTGGGATGCTCAAGGTCCTCATTGCTAAAGGCACAGCGGTAAAGGTCTGTGGTACCTGCATGACACGCTGCGGTATTTTTAAAAATCAGCCTTACTTCGAGGGGGCGGAAAAATCCACCATGCCAGCCCTGGCAGAATGGGTTTTAGACAGTGATAAGGTACTTACATTTTAATTATGGACGAAAGAATTAGCAAAATTCTGCTCTGCGTAGAGTGGGGCAAGGTGGGTGCCGCATCGCCGTATCCGCCGGATCTGCGGGGCCAGGAGGGCGCGGCCTCGACTCCAGGGACTGTCCCGAGCCCTTGGAAGACAAGGGCTCGTACTTTATTTTCGGTCTGAATTCTCAGGATTTTTAGATAAAGAGATTGACTCCGGCTTCCGTGGCCGCCTCGTAGTAGGTCGCAACACCGCCAATTTCTACGCCGTCCATGAGTTCTTCCTTGGTGACGCCCATGATGTCCATGGACATCTGACATGCCACCAGGCGTACACCCGCGGCAAGGGCCTGGGCCATCATTGATTCGACCATGTCCACGTTCTTAGCCTTCATCCGGGCCTTCATCATCACGGGTCCGGCGCCGGCGAAATTCATCTTGGAGAGGGCGAGCTTGCCAGCGTGCCTGGGGAGCATCATGCCGAACATTTTGCCCATGAAGTCCTTGACCGCGTTCACCTTTTCGGGCCGTTTTATGACCGAGAGCCCCCAGAAGGTAAAGAACATGGTTACGTTTTTGCCTATGGCCGCCGCTCCGTTGGCCAGGACAAAGCTGGCCAGGGCCTTATCGAGATCGTTGGAGAAGACGATGATGGTCGCTCCCTGGGAACCGGGCACGCCGCCTGCGGGGTGCATGCCTGCCGCGCTTCCCGTTGCCGTCTTTGCGGCAAGGGCCGCCTGGGTGGCTGTCTTTTCGACTACGGCGGTATAGATTCCCTTGGATTCTTCAAGAGAAACCAGGAGATTGCCGGTGACCTTGCACCAAGCGGCCACATCCCTGGCAAAACCGGGATCCGTGGCGCTGACGATAATTCTGCCGCCCTCGGGGAGTTTGTCCACTTCGGTTTTTAGCCGCATGATAGGCCCTGGGCACTGGAGGCCGCAGGCGTCAACCTTGACCACTGTTTCGCGGCGTCCGGCCAGCTCGCTGGGCATGCCTGTGCCCTCCGCGAAGGTAGCGTGGACCATTGCCGGGCTTCGGGTCGATCCCGCAAGCCCCATGCCCAAAGGCTGAAGGCCGCTTAAGCCCCGACGATAGATGCCGGTATTGCTCTGCCTGCTTGTGGCGATCTCCCAGGTTTTATAGCCGCCCGAAAGATTCGCCGCAGCGGTCCAGCCATTTTGCCGAAGGATGCGTTCGGCTAAATACCCTCGCAGCCCGACGCTGCAATAAACCAGGATAAAGCGGTCCTTGGGCACCTCGGCCAATCGGCCCCGCAGTTCGTCCAGAGGGATGTTGACGGCACCGGGGATGGCGCCCAGGAGGAATTCCTCGCCGGTTCGCACATCCAGGGAAAAGGCTCCCTTTTCTTTTAGCGCGGCAACCTCGTTCCAGGCCACCAGCGAGCTTAGGCCTTTTGTCACATTGTCCGCGGCCATGCCGGCGATATTCACCGGATCCTTGGCGCTGGAAAAGGGCGGAGCGTAGGCATGTTCGATTTCCGCAAGCTCGTAGACGCTAGCTCCTCGCCGTATATGGTCGGCTAGGAGGTCTATGCGCTTGTCCACGCCGTCGTAGCCCACCACCTGGGCGCCCAGGAGCCGCCCATCGACCGGGGAGAAAATTGTTTTGATGGTAAGCGGCAAGGCGCCGGGGTAATAGCTCGCGTGGCTGGAACCGTGGGTGATGATAACCTTGTGGGGGATGTTGTTCTTCTTGAGGAGTTTTTCGGCCACGCCGGCCGCGGCCGCCGTGATGTCGAAAACCTTGGCGATGGAGGTGCCTATGGCGCCTTTCCAGGCCCGGGGGTAGGGCTTGCCCGCGGCGGCAGCGGTGACGTTGTCCGCTACCACTCTGGCTTGCTTGTTGGCTGGGCCCGCCAGCGGCACCGGCATGGCCATGCCTAATATTGGGTGGGGAAAGGCAGCTGCGTCACCCAAAGCGAAGATACGCTCATCCCTGGTGCGCATACGGTCGTCCACGAGAATGGCCCCGTTGGGCATGGTCTCCAGTCCGGCCGCCTTGGCCAGGCTGCCTTCGGGTTTTACGCCGATGGAAAGCACGATCATGTCTGCGTCCAGTTCGACGCCCCCTGCTAGGAAGGCAACGATCCTGGAGCCCCGGCGTTCGAAACGCTCAACCGCCTGGCTCAGATAAAGCTCGACATTTTTGCTCTTCAAATGCTGATGCACCAGAGCCGCCATCTCGAAGTCGAGAGGATTCATCACCTGATCCAGGGCTTCGACAATAGTGACAAAGGCTCCCCTGGCGTGGAGATTTTCGGCCATCTCGAGGCCTATAAAGCCTCCGCCCACCACAATCGCCCGCTCTGGCCTTTTTATCGCGATATAGTCGACGATTTTATCGATATCGCTAACCGAGCGGAGGGTGAAAATCCCTTCCTCCCGGATTCCCGGAATCGGCGGAACGATGGGATCGGCGCCGGGGGATAGCACCAGGTAATCATAGAACTCCTCGAATTCCCTGCCGGAATTGAGATCCTTTGCCCGGATTTTCCTGGTATCCCTATCGATCGAGAGCACTTCGGTGCGGATTCGCACATCGACATTCAGCCAGCCCTTGAATTTCTCGGGGGTCATCACGAAAAGCCGTTCGCGTTCAGCGATGATCCCTCCCGCATAATAGGGAAGTCCGCAATTCGCGTAGCTAATGTGGGAGCCCCGTTCGAAAAGGACGATCTGAGCCGATTCGTCCAGCCTGCGCAAGCGAGCCGCAGTGGAAGCGCCGCCTGCGACGCCCCCGACAATGCAATACTTTTTCAAGATAACCTGCCTTTTATCCCGAGCAAGGGATAAGACAATAACATATTGCGTATAATTATATATTTAATTATTTATATGTACAAGTCTGATTTTAAATAGAGTTCCTCGAACCTTGTTGTAGTTGAAGCAAGGTGGAAAGATGGAAGGGCTGTCGGTGTATCTGCTCTGGCACAACACCATGAAGCGGTATTGGGCGAGGGAAGGACCGAGAAGCAATGTGGGCTATACAGCAAAGGATGTGGTGTGGGGTGAACAAGGGCATATCAAGCTATGAGAGTGGCACGCCTGACGGACGTTGACTGAGCTTTCCGATGTCATGATCCATACCTGGGAACGCGTGAGGAGGACACTGTTATCGAAGAACCAGGATTATTTTCCTAGGTATGCGCTGATGGAGACAGCAAGAAGTCGCCCAATTACCAGGACGACCTCTTTACCAACAAGGTTCGAGGAACTGATTACTTCTTGCCCGGAGCGAGACTCGATGCGCTTTGTTGGCCAGTAATTTTTTTGGCTTGGCCCGGAGGAAGAATCTTCCTGGTTAGTGTGCAGGAGGCGATGGACATAGCGAAGAAGGCAAGAGCAAGGCCTGCAAAAAAGCGTTTTTTATTTTTCAAAAGTATCTCCATACATTCAATATAACTCATTATTAAATTAATAGCTATGAGGTTGGGATTATTTGACTTATGCATTCTTCCGATCCTGGTGTCCACCCATAAATAACTGCTTCTTTTGAGTCAAGGCTTGAATGAGGTCAAACAAAGAGACTATTATCATGAACCTGTATGTAAATTCACCTTTAATGTGCTGATATAATTGGAGCTGATTGTATGGCCAAGTACCCGTTCGAAAGCATTGAAAAGAAATGGCAGCAGCGCTGGGAAGAAGAAAAAACCTTCCGTGCGACGGAAGACCTTTCCTTTCCCAAGAACAAGCGCCGCTATGTCCTGGACATGTTTCCCTATCCTTCCGGAGCGGGCTTGCATGTGGGACATCCCGAGGGCTACACCGCCACGGATATTTACTGCCGCTTCCTGCGCATGAACGGGTACAATGTGCTCCACCCCATGGGCTTCGACGCCTTTGGCCTGCCCGCTGAAAATTATGCCATTCAGACCGGCACTCATCCGGAAGTAACCACCATGGCCAACGTGGAAAGATTCCGGCAGCAGATTAAAGCCCTTGGCTTCTCCTACGATTGGGATAGGGAAGTCTCCACTTGCACCCCCGATTATTACAAATGGACCCAGTGGATATTTCTCCAGCTTTTTAACAAGGGCTTGGCCTACGAGTCCGAAATGCCCATCAATTGGTGCCCCTCCTGCAAGACAGGCTTGGCCAACGAAGAAGTCAAGGACGGGGAGTGCGAGCGCTGCCACACCAAGGTAACCCGCAAGCGGATACGCCAGTGGGTGCTCAAGATCACCGCCTACGCCGACAGACTTCTGGAGAGCCTGGACAAGGTAGACTGGCCGGAGCCCATCAAGCTTATGCAGCGCAACTGGATAGGCCGATCGGAGGGAGCCGCGGTGCACTTCAGCCTGCCCGGGCACAAGGAAACGCTGGAAGTCTATACCACAAGACCCGACACGCTTTTCGGCGCCACCTACATGGTCCTCTCGCCCGAGCATCCGCTCGTGCCTGCGTTGACAACGAGGGAATGCAAGATCGCGGTGGAGGCCTATGTCCAGGAAGCCGCGCGCAAGAGCGACCTGGAGCGTACCGACCTGGCCAAGGATAAAACCGGCGTATTTACCGGCTCCTACGCCCTCAACCCCGTTACCGGAAAAGAGATTCCCGTATGGATTTCCGACTATGTCCTCATATCCTACGGAACCGGCGCCATCATGGGCGTACCCGCCCACGACGAGCGTGACTGGGATTTCGCCAAGGCTTTCGGCCTGCCCATCATACAGGTTGTGGCTGCCAATGGTGAAACCGGCCCCTTCGACAGGGAGCCCGAAGCCTGCACCGCCGCCGACGGCTTTGCTGTCAATTCAGGGCAGTTCGACGGCCTGCCCACCCCGGAAGCGATCAAGCGCATTACCGCTTGGCTGGAAGATAAGGGCATAGGCAAAAAAGCGGTCAACTATAAGCTCAGAGACTGGCTTTTCAGCCGCCAGCGCTACTGGGGCGAGCCGATTCCCGTGGTCCACTGCAAGGAGTGCGGCATTGTACCCTTGGATGAAAAGGACCTTCCCCTCCTTCTGCCTCAAGTTACCAGCTTCAAGCCCACGGGCACCGGCGAATCGCCCCTGGCCAATATTCCCGAGTGGGTGAACACCACCTGTCCCAAATGCGGCGGCCCGGCCAAGCGGGAGACCAACACCATGCCCCAGTGGGCGGGATCCTGCTGGTACTATCTGCGCTTCCTGGATCCGAAGAACGACAAAGCCTTTGTCGATCCGGCTATCGAAAACTACTGGATGCCCGTGGACCTCTACGTGGGCGGGGCCGAGCACGCGGTGCTCCACCTTCTGTATTCCCGCTTCTGGCACAAGGTGCTCTACGATATCGGGGCGGTGAGCAGCGACGAACCCTTCCTCCGCTTGGTCAATCAGGGCATGATCCTCGGCGAGGACAACCAGAAAATGTCCAAGAGCCGGGGCAACGTGATAAACCCCGACGACATCATCAAAAGCTTTGGCGCCGATTCCATGCGGGTCTACGAAATGTTCATGGGTCCCCTCGAAGTATCCAAGCCCTGGTCCACCGCCGGACTCGTGGGTGTTTCCCGCTTCCTGGAGCGGGCCTGGGCGACCTCTGAAAAACCTATTGTCGATGCGGAACCCTCCGCCGAGCTTACCAAGCTCTTGCACAAGACTATCAAGAAGGTCACCCACGATACCGACACCTTGAATTTCAACACCGCTATCTCCCAGATGATGATCTTCCTCAACGATGTCTCCAAGCTGGAGCAGGTGCCCCGGAATCTCTGGGAGCCCTTTGTCATTATGCTTTCTCCCTACGCGCCCCATCTGGGCGAAGAGCTCTGGGAAAGGCTAAACAAGTCCGCAGGAGTCTTGGCTCGCGCAGGGCAGGGGAAGGATGGCAAAAAGTCCGAGCTTAAGGGCGAGAGCGTATCCAGGGTTTCCTGGCCGCTCTATGACGAAAACCTCACCCTGGATGATGAGAAAGAAATCGTTGTGCAGGTGAACGGCAAGATTCGTGATAAATTTGTGCTGCCCGCCGGAAGTGCAGAGGAAAGCATGCGAGAAAAGGCCCTTGCCTCACCCAGAGTCCAGGAATGGATAGCCGGCAAGAGTGTAGCCAAGGTGATCGTTGTAAAGGACAAGCTGGTCAATATCGTAGTGAAAAGCTAACTGCCTTGGGGAAGGCGAGGCGCGGGGCTTGGAGTAGCCGCCGCGCCTCGCCCAATTACACGATACCCTGGTCGCACATAGCGTCGGCAACCTTTGTAAAGCCGTGGATATTGGCTCCCACCACATAGTTGCCCGGGCTGCCATAGGCCTCGGCGGCGCTCAGGCAACTGGCATGGATGTTCTTCATGATCACCCGCAAGTGTTTATCCACATCTTCCCTTGTCCACAGCATTCGCTGACTGTTCTGCGTCATCTCCAGGCCTGAGGTTGCGACTCCCCCGGCGTTCGAAGCTTTCCCTGGGGCGAATAAAATCCCCGAATCCTGGAAAATATCGACGCCTTCCGGCACCGTGGACATGTTGGAGCCCTCTGCGACAAGCTTTACGCCGTTTTTTACCAGGTTGGCTGCGTCGACGGCGTTGATTTCGTTCTGGGTCGCGCAGGGGAAGGCGCAGTCGGCTTTGTGATCCCAAATTTTATTGAAGCCCAGATTCTGATCGAAGGCAGTGTACACTGCCTTTGGATATTGCTTGGCATACTCCGAAATCCTTCCGCGGAATCCGTTTTTGAGTTCCAGCACGAATTCGAGTTTTTCTTCGTCTATTCCTTCTTCGTCGTAGATATGTCCTGACGAGTCGGAAAGCGTGACAACCTTGGCTCCTTCCTGAATGAGTTTTTGAACCATGAACTGGGCGACATTGCCCGCTCCCGATACCAGGCAGGTCTTGCCCGCAAGGCTCTGACCCACGGTGGACAGCATTTCCCCGGCAAAGTAAGCGCAACCGTAGCCGGTGGCTTCGGGCCGTATGAACGAGCCTCCCCATTTTACGCCCTTGCCGGTTAACACGCCGGAGAATTCATTCTTCAAACGCTTGTATTGGCCGAACATGTAGCCTATCTCGCGCCCGCCTACGCCGATGTCGCCAGCCGGCACGTCGGTGAACTGGCCGATATGACGACTGAGTTCGATCATGAAACTTTGGCAGAATTTCATGACTTCCATGCTGCTCTTGCCGTGGGGATCGAAGTCCGAGCCTCCCTTGGCGCCTCCCATGGGAAGGGTGGTGAGGGAATTTTTAAAGGTCTGCTCGAAGGCCAGGAATTTAAGAAGCCCTAAATAGACGCTGGAATGAAACCGCAGACCGCCCTTATACGGTCCGATCGCGCTGTTCATCTCCACCCTGTAGCCGGTGTTCACCCGTACCTCGCCCTTATCGTCCACCCAGGGAACGCGGAATATCACGGTTCGCTCTGGGATTGCCATCCTTTCAAGGATGCGCATTTTTTTATAAATAGGCCGTTTTTCGAGGACCGGTGAAACGCTTTTTAATACTTCGTGTACAGCCTGATGGAATTCGGGCTCGCCGGGATTCTTCGCCTTGATCTCCGCAAAGCATTCTTCTGCATAAGTATTCATCTTTGCCTCCTGGAACCGGATGGGGATTCCTTGAGGAAGGATGCTTGCATACTCGATTATTGCTTGTAAAGAGAAGAATCAAGATTTTTACTAAAAAAGTATAAATATAAGATAAAAACGTATAAAAAATTATTAATTCGAAACCCTTAAGGGGCTATTTTTTATTATAGATTTCTTTATATAGTTTATTGCTCAATCTCGATTTCCATTTATGATTATTAATAAGTGAAGTTCTAGACGAAAAATCTAAGGTGGTTTGCAATGAGCAGACAGAGCAGGCTTGTATTAAGTTTTGGTCTAGTTATGTGCTTATCTTTAATGACATATTCTTCCTGTGAATTGCCGAAGACTTTGTTCAAGATAAAAATGATGCTTGGACATGGAAATCAATACGATTCAGGTAATATCTCTATTTGGGTTACTGGAATGGAACCGGGAGATGGAGGTAAGGACTTAGGATTTAACGAATGGTACCCAACAACGGGATATTTAGATTATGAAGTATACTTGTCCAAACCTAAAGATTTTACTGTGTATGTCCAAAGCGAGTCTCAAAGTTATTCAAGAAGTTTCCCGATAGAAGATGGAGAGGGTTATTCTTTTTACTATAATTCAACAGATCCTGACCTAGCCATTCAAGGACATACTGTAAATTTATAGATTACTTAAAATATCCTTCATCCCTAAGCAGCAAACTGTCATAAGCCCTCTTTACCAGGACGGGGAAACGTTCTACGGATATACCAACTTTTTTGTCGATAATGCCGAGGATCAGGGCATTGATGAGCACCTGGAACATGTAAATATCGTCCAGTATATCTCTTTCTTTTGAGATGTCCTGAATTCGGGGCAGGAGGGTTTGGCTTATGCTGCGGTATTCGCGGGCCAGAGTTTCGTCGCTCAGAAGTCTGGCGATGTCGGATGAAAAAAGAAAGCGGTATAGATTGGGTCTTTGCAGGCCGAACTGAAGCATGTGCTCAGCCAGGGCGATATAGATGCGCAGCGGTTTGTCGGTTGCGGAGAAGTACTCCAGCTTTTCTCTCAAGCCAGACCAGAGTTCCTCAAAGCCGCGTTTTAATAAAAGCTTAAGGAGCGCATCGCGATTATCGACGTAATTGTAGAGGGTCATTGGAGAAATGTGCAGTTGAGCCGTCAATTTTCGTGCCGAGAGATTCTCCATCCCCGATTCTTCCAGGGTTGATAAAGCAGCATCGATAATTAGCGATATGTCATCGATTTTACGATCTCTACCCATTGGTTCCCTCGCAGCTCTATCATCCATCGCTCAGAGTCCCCGGTCAATGGCCTGCGGGGCAGGTGCTGGCTGTTGGCAAAGAGTGCGGTTTTAAGGATTTAGCGCGTTGTTTTAGCGCAGAAAGAAAACGAGCGCCCAGGTCGAGGCGGCTGCGAGCATGAGTACGGTTGTTCCGAGAATTTTTTTGTACCCAGTGCCCGGTTTGGGTTCTTTGCTCCGGGCTGCAAGGGGGTCGGTCAAGGCCGGAGCGCTCTCCCATACCCGCATCATGAGGGCATCGGCATCGACGGCAACCGCGCTGGGTCTTATCTTGCCCTTGTATTCCAGAACCCTTTCGTAATACCCGAATGCGGCGGCCACAACGCTTCCAAGGCGGCCCGGTATGCTCAAGCCCGGCATTATTGATGCCTTAGAAATGAACATGAGCCCTTCGAAGGTGATTGCCCTCTGAAGACCTTCCAACAGGGCTCCTTCGGTGATTCGGAGTCCTAGAAAACTGCCGAGTATCCTTCCCGAAGGAATCAGAAGGTTAGCCAGGACAATTCCGGCGGTGACCGTAAATGTGACAAAAAGGGAAATGCGTTTGCCCATGGCCGCGGCGGCGAGGGCGAAGAGAAGCAGCAGGAAAGCCTTGGCCGGCAGGCTTCCCATGCTCAAAAACGCGATCATGATAACGACGCCGGCCAAGGCCAGCGACCCCGGCGAAAAAAGCCCCTGGGCCTTGTCGCGGCGGATCGCCCTCGCCGCCGCGGCCTTCTCTTTGCGCGCGTTCTTTATTTCGCCGCGCTTGCTCTTATTTTTCTCCCAGCCTTTTACCAAGCGATTGAAAAAAGATTTTACGGCTCCAGGCTTTCGTTCTGGGACTTGCTCCGCTTCTATGGGGGGCAGCCCCGCCGCCATGGCGTACCATGTCGATATTCGAGCGAATCGCTCTGAGAAAAATCCCAGGGCGGTTCCGGTCACGAGTCCTGTAGTGAGAAAGAGCGGGGCGATAAGCCAGGCGGTTTCCCTGAAAACAAGGAAGCGGGCTATCAGAATCTGCGTGGCGTTGGATACCATCGCCCCGGCGATGGAAACGCCGATTTGGCTGATATGACGTCCTCCGGCGCGCCGCACGCCCCACATAGTCAGCGCGGCGGTCATTGTCCCGGCAAGGGAGAAAAGCGCGATGTACGAGAAAAGGGTTCCCGAGATTATGCTCATGCCGATTATCTTGACCAGGGCGAGCACCAGAAACCATTTGAAAGGCAGAATGTCGATGGCGATGAGTATGGGCAGGTTGGCTATGCCCAGCCGCATGAAGGGCAGGGGCTTGGGAAGCATGTACTCCACGGCGGAGAGAAAAAAACAAAATGCGCCCAAAAAGGCTGTGAGCTTGGCTTTATCGGAAAAAGCTTCAGAAGGACGATGCATCAAGAGCCTCGAGGGGGTCGCCGGCGCCTTCGATATTCACGAAAACGTTATTGGGAAGACAGGCAATCCATAAATTAGCCGCGCTGATGTCGCCGGCGGCCACACAGGTTTGATTGGGGCAGGGTGAGTTTTCGATGTGAACGCAGTTGTTTTCGATACGGACCACGGTAATGCCCAGAGGCCCCGGCACCTCGATAACAGCAGGTTTGTCCAGCGGCTGGAGCCATTCGTCTTCCCAGCCGCTGATATGGACCATGAGCCTTCCCCGACTGTCCGAATACACGAGGCTTACCGACAGCAGCACCAGGCTAAGCCCAATGACCGCTATCAGTATGTCGAGAATCCTAACGCGAGGGAGTTTTTTTTTCATATTCTGTCAATACTGAGCGAATATCGAAGCTTAATTGCAGCAGCCGTCGCCGCATCCTTCTTCACAGCCGCACTCGTCGCCGCATTCATCACCGCAGCCGCATTCGCAACCGCCACCGCAGCCGCCTACGTGGACATGGCCATGCTGCAGTTCTTCGGCCGAAGCTTCCCGCACATCGACGACCTTCACATCGAAATGAAGGGTCTCGCCGGCTAAGGGGTGGTTAGCATCGATGGTAATTTCTTCGCCGGATACATCAACGACGGTTACGATCTGGGAACCGCCCTCTCCCCGGGCTTCGAACTGCATTCCCGGCGATACCTCGGCGTTGGGTCCGAATTCTTTTCTGTTAACTTTAAACACGAGGCTTTCGTCCCGCTCTCCATATGCGTCGCCCGCGGGAACTATGCAGTTGACCTTGTCGCCCGAGCCTTTGCCTTCCAGCTCTTTTTCGAGTCCTGGAATGATATTGGAGTTGCCGTGAAGATAGACAAGGGGTTCTCCGCCGTCAGAGGAATCTATGAGTTTTCCGGCAGCGTCGCGGAGGCTATAGTCAATTGTGACAACCTTGTCTTTTTCGATATTCATCATCGTTCCTTTCGGGCTTGTTTCCCGTGTTCGGCGCACTTTTATGCTCTACGCGGAACTGATTGCATATAATTGTAATACTATAATCAAATACCGGCGTTGGAGGCAATCACCCCAAGCCTGCCGATCCTCACATTCTTCTTACCTTTACGCCGGCCATGGTTGAAGCATTTCCCGTTAAAAGCTAGGATAAAGTTCAGCGGAGGTTCTCATGACTGCCCTACAAGCATTGGCCCTTGGTCTTATTCAGGGTATCGCTGAATTTTTGCCCATCTCGTCCAGCGGCCATCTGGCGCTTTTAAAAGACCTCCTGGGACTGCATGAAGTACCGCTTCTTTTCGATGTGATTCTTCATTTAGCGACGCTCCTGGCCGTGGTCATCGTCCTGCGCAAGCGGATCCTGGCGATACTGGCGGCTCTTTGGGCGTTTTTATTTCGCCCCAAGGGATCGAAACCCGGTTCAGACAGCACAGCGGGCGGTGATGCTCAAGAACAGGCCCGCAATCTCGCCTATGTTCTTCCCATTGTGATCGCTACGGGAGTTACCGGAGTCCTAGGCTACGGAATCCAAAAGTTTTTCCCCATGGGCGACACAAGGGCAGTAGCGTTGAGAATGCTGTTCACAGCCCTTGTTCTTGGACTTACTTTTTTTGTAAAGACTGGTTCCCGCGGACCCGAGGCCATAGGATGGAAGCGCGCAGCCTTTGTCGGTATCGCCCAGGGCGTTGGCGTGTTCTCCGGCATAAGCCGCTCTGGAATGACAATCTCCGCCGGTCTTTTCGCGGGTTTGGACAGAGCGACCGCCGGGGAGTATTCTTTTCTTCTCTCCATTCCCGCCATTGGTGGAGCGTTTTTACTCACCCTCAAGGATGCGGGCGAGATGATGGGGACGGTTTCGTTCGCGAACCTGGCGCTCGCCGCTTTTGCGGCTTTCATCTCCGGGCTTCTTTCGCTCAAGCTTCTATTGAGAATAATCAAGGGCGGCAAAATCTACTGGTTTGCACTTTACCTTGTTGCGCTGGGCGCTATAGGGCTGATCTTCGGCTGAATGATAGAAGTATCAAGCCTGAGTCTCCCATTTCTTTGAATTTCCGTCCATTTTCTGCCGATAATCGATACTAGCCTCCAAGCCCGCCTGAAAACCTGGCTTCGAGACTGTCATGGAGCATTCATGCCGAGATTCGCAACCGATGATGCCGCGGAAGGATTGGAAAAGGAAGATTTGGAAAAGGCTTTCACAAAAAAAAATCGGGATTCAGCACCCAAAGCCAGTGTCGTGAGAGCCTCCCGGCCGCGGAAAAGCACTGCCGGAGCCAAGGCCAAGAACGGCGAGGCGCCGAAAACATTCTTCTCAACGCTCAGCGGGAGGCTTTTCCTATTCTTTTTTGTGCTTTCAGTCTATCTGATGTTTTCCATATCCTTTGCCCCCTTATGGCCGCGGGGTTGGATCGTGGTTGTAGGTCCCGGGCTTTTCCTTGTCAGGGCATTTTCCTGGGCCGCTTTTTACGTTCCGGTGGCGGGCCTCTTCGCTTCGATTCTCGCCATGATTCCCAAATTTCTGCCCCGGGGCACTTATCTGCTGGCCTCGTCGGTATTTCCCTTCCTCGCGGTCGCTGCCTTCGCGAAGGTGACCACTGAACCGGGAGCCTTTTTCGAAAATCATCCGGTTTTTGCCGCTGTGGGCTTGTCGTCGCTCTACGCAGGATTAGGATTTTTACTCGCCGCCGCCCTGGTTGGGGTAGCTTTCGGCTACATCAAGCTGGGAGCCTGGCTTCGTTCTTCGGGACGATTGCCCCAGAAAAAACAAAAGGATAGAAAAAGCCAGGATAAGGCCCAAAAATCAATATTGTCCGGGCTTCGGATCAAAATCAAACAATGGGCCGAGGACAGGAGAACTAGAAAAAGCAAGGCGGAAATCCGCCTTCGCGAAGCCGAATCCCTCTCGATGCCTACCGCAGATATTCCCCTGCCCGAACTTCCCCCGCTGCAGAGTTTGAGATCGGGGCTTGAACGGGACCGCGGTATTTCGCACGTCGGGTCCTCGGATATTAGCGCAAGTTATGGGGAGATAAACAAGGACTCCGCGGCGACGACAGGTATCCATGCAGGGGTAAAAGCCGGTTCCATCGATGTTGATGCTGTGATCGCCGGCAAGGAAATAGAATTTACCTCCGTACCCCCACAAACGGTAAGCGGAGGCTCAGGCGTCCTGGGCGAGGCAGAAAAAAAAGCCCTGGTACAGCGCATTATCGAGCGCAAGAAAAAAATCTACACCGTGCCTGTAGACGGCATACTCAACACCTATCCCGACGGCCAATACTGGGTGATTGACGAGAAGACCAGGCGGAACGCCGAAATTTTGCGCGAAACTCTGGCCGAGTTCAATATCGAAGCCGAGGTGACAGGTATCCGCAAGGGGCCAGTCATCACGATGTATGAGATTTTACCCGCCCACGGCGTAAAGATTTCTAAAATCACCAATCTGTCCGATAATATTGCGCTTCGCCTTGCCGCTTCCACGGTTCGAATTGTCGCGCCCATTCCCGGCAAGCACGCCGTGGGCATTGAAGTGCCCAATGAAAAACGGGCTATCGTATCGCTGAGAGAAATTATCGAAAACGATTCGTTTAAAACCTCGAAAATGGAAATTCCCTATGCCCTGGGCAAGGATATTTCCGGCGGGGTCCAGTTCTCCGATCTTACCCAGATGCCCCATCTCCTCATTGCCGGAGCCACAGGCTCGGGCAAGTCGGTTTGCGTCAATGCCATTATTCTTTCGGTGCTGTACAAGCGGACTCCCGAAGAAGTAAAACTCATTCTCATAGATCCGAAAATTGTCGAACTCAAACTCTACAATGGAATCCCTCACCTCCTCACGCCGGTTATTACCGAATCCAAGCGAGCCTTCCAGGCCCTGCAGTATTGCATCTGTGAAATGGAGCGGCGTTATTCGATTTTGGACAAGGCGGGAGTGAGGGATATAAAAACCTTCAATCGAAGGATAAAGGAACGGGGAATCGTCCAGGAAAAACTTCCCTACATCGTGGTGATCGTCGACGAATTCGCCGACCTCATGGCCACGACAGGCAAGGAGTTGGAAGCGACCCTGGCCCGTCTTGCCGCCATGTCCCGGGCGGTGGGTATTCACCTAGTCCTTGCCACCCAGCGGCCCTCCATCGATGTCATAACCGGACTTATAAAGGCCAATATCCCATCGCGCATCGCCTTCATGGTCGCCAGCAAATTCGACAGCCGGATTATCATCGACATGGTTGGCGCCGAAAAGCTCCTCGGCCGCGGCGATATGCTCTATTCCGGCGCCCAGGATCCATTCCCGGTGCGCATGCAGGGTGCCTTTGTCTCTGAAGAAGAAGTTGAGCGCTGCGTCGCCCATGTCAAAACCTTGGGCGAACCCGAGTATATCGATGACGAAATTTTCTATGACGAAGAAGAAGAAAACGCCGAACCCGGACTCTTCGACGATGGAGAAGGGGACCCGCTCTTCGAAAAAGCCCTGGAAATCGTCATGCAGCAGGGAAAGGCCAGCGCCTCATACATCCAGCGCCGCTTGAAAATCGGCTATAACCGCTCGGCCCGCCTGGTGGAACTTATGGAAGAGCGCGGCATTGTCGGTCCTGCCCAGGGCTCGAAACCGAGAGATGTTCTAAGGAATCCCGAGGTTTTCGGCGGTCATTCCGATGCCGGGCAACGACCATCCCGGGCTCAGGCTCCCGCCCAGAAGGTGAATAGCGGAGAGACTGAAGCCGAAGAACTTGAGCAGTAATCGCTGATCAGCAAGGAATGCCGAGGGCTATAGATTTTTTGCCCAGGCCTCGATCGCCTGCCAATTTCTGATATCCAGGGGCAGGTCCTTCGGGGTGCCGAACATAAAGCGGGCGAATCCGGGCAATTGCTTCTCCAGTTTCCCGCCGAAAATCTCTGCAGACCTTGCGCCGAGCAGACCCTTGAGCCGGTTCTTGTCTTTTTGAATTGCTTTTCGCCACATCGGCCTGCCCTTTTCGAACAGATACGAGACCATGAACAGATCCTTGGGCGCGCTGCAAGCCGCCGCTTTTTCCTTGCAGAAGGAATCGAATTCAGGCAGCACCTTCATGCCGTTTACCGGCGAGCCGAGAACAATTCTGTCGTATCCGGACAAATCAGCTATCATGCTTATCGGCTTGGCTTCGGCCTTATCGCCCCGTTCTTCGAGAATTCCGGCAATACGCTTTGCGATCTCCTCGGTTGTGCCTGTTTTTGAGATATAGGCGATGAGATACTTCATGGGTTTCCTCCAGAAAAGCGGTCAATAGTACCGGTACATAAAACCGATATACTAATAGTAGAACTCGCTGATTATCGCAAGACCCTCGGCGCTAAGCCGCTCATCGAGAGAAGCGTACAGGATTTCCATGTCAAAATATACCCGACTCCCCGGCTGTATTTCGATTGTCTTTATAAAGGTTTTTTTGTAGGTTCTCTCGGAGGTTTTAGCTGAAATTGATATCGAACAAGAGTCTATTGCCGATTTTCCAGTATTTGTTACCTCGATTGTAACAGTTAAAACTTCTTGACCCCCGACATCGAGCTCGTAGAACGAAACAACCGCAGCCTTGCCCGAAGGATACCAGGAAGAAACATCCTCCCGACAAGAGGCAAGCATGATGCATAGCAAAATCGCGCAACTTATAGCGAGCCATACTAAAATCAGGTTTGTTTGATAAGTACTTCCGAATTCATGAATGTCGATTGATTGCCTCATTGCGAATCCTCCTTTTTCAGGGTATAGGCAAGCTCAAAGCGCAGCGCAAACGGCGATGCAAGGTCGCTCAATGACTTGGATATGCCGATCGATGCGGAATGCTGGTTTTTATTGAGCAACAGAGACAGTGCCGCCGATAGCGAATACCTGCCTCCGGGTTGTTCGGGGATTCCATCGATTCGAGGCGCTGGTGAATACTGCTGATATATACCCGCCGATAATGCCGCTGCGCCGTTGAGGGCTTCGGTAGCGAATAATCCCAGGCTTACGGATAACGGAATACTGCCTGTCCCTTCTTTGTATGCCTTTCCGAAACAGTGTTCGGCGCCCAGACTGCAGCCTGCCGCTATTGGATCCATGTATTTAAGCGCCGATACCGTTCCTTCGAGACGGTGATATCCAGTGCCGGATATGAGCCTGGATTCTTTCGCCTGGTACGGATTCCAGATGCCCAAAGGGCAGGTATAAGATGCCTTTGCTGAAAGCTGCCAGTCGCCAGATCTTGCGGTTACGCTTGCCGCTATCTCGGGATCGCCCGCCGCGAAACCGAATTTGTTCACATTAGTATTATTCAATCCCGCTATTACAATGAATGGGAACAATGCCGAAACTTCATATATTTCTTTAAAAGACAGGTCAATTCCCAACGTGCTGTCCAATTCCAACGATGGACCTAAATCCGTGGTCATAGAATATAAAACCGATGAGTAAGAGAGCGTGCAACGCAGATCATTCTTGCCTGCCACAGCCGTTCTCTGATGCTCCGTCGTCTGAGCTGAAGCGTCGGCAGATACGACAATAAAAATGAAGGCAAATAGGAAAAAACGCCTTCTGGGGAAACAGTTAAACGTAATTACCATCGGGCGTTACCAATAATGGCTGAAGATGCTTTTTGCAGAAGCGTCAAGCGAGATTCTGCACTATCGATAGCTTCTGCAAGCAAGGCTGAATTTTTTGCCGTTTTTGTTCCAATTGCTGCCAGCAATGCTCCAGACCACCTCTCCTGGAAGCAGCTTTGTTCTATGAATATGCAGCCCTCTGCCGGGTCCGCCACCAGAATCCAGTGATCGTTTACCGCTAAAACCAGGGCGAAATGCCCTTTAGGTTTAGAAAAATGGACAATGACGGGCGCAAAGCGCTCTGTTGCCTGACAAAGCTGTTCGTAATCCATTTTATACGCTTTTTGCAGGAATCCTTTTTTCTCTAGAATTTCGGCCATCACGGCAAAGGATATCTGAAACTCCTTCGTTTCAAAGCTATTTGAGAGATAGTCCACCGCGAGCGCCAATTCGTCGCTTGGGAAATTCCAATATTTATCCATTAGGCAAGCAAGTACGCTTAAACCGCAGGAATTGTCAAAGCCCTGTTCCGTACAGTGTAAAAACCGAAGCGATTCCCTGTCTTTGACGCCAGCGAGAACTATTAATAAAAAAGCGATTTTCAACATCAACACCCCCTGTTTTTGAAGCAAGATCCACTGACCTCCACGTGATAAAGGCGGAGCGTTGCTTCCGTTTTAATAAACCAAAAGGAGGTGAATATGAAAAAAATCGTTTACGGGCTTATACTTATTCTGTTCGTCGTTTCCGGGCGTGTCGGTTTGGCCGCCGCCGCTCTCGACGACAGCTCGCCCTTCTCGGTATTAGAGGGTGAGTACCTAACGGAGGCGGAGATGGAAGATATCGTCGGCGGTCTCCCCCGTTGCTGCCACGACCCGCAATACGATGCCATTGAGGATAAGTGCCTCAATAATAAAGGGCAGAAATATGAAAAAGCTATTAATGATTGTGATATCTGGACAGAGAATAATTTATCCCAAGCAGGGTACAATATAGCATCAAAATGGGGTCCAGCTAAAACGACATCTGTAAAAGGACATATGGAAAAGCTGAAAGGTGAATTGACTGATACCGCTCCAATAGGTTGGAGTATTGAATTTATTGATAACTCACATGTTGCATTGGTTAGGGTTAACGAAGACGGATCTGCCGATTTATTTCACCAAGGGAATAATGCAGGTAGAACACCAGAAGAGGATTGGGAAGGGGCAAGAGGTTATCATTATTCAAATGCTAAATCTGCCTATTGGGGAAAAACTCGAAGTTTTTGGAATTTCCTATGACTATTAAACATGGAGGACTCCTTTGAAAAAGAATATTTTAGCTTTTATCTTAATCCTTATATTTGCGTTTCCGAGTTTTGGGCAACAAAAATCTTTAGATGATTTTCTCGGTATTTGGGAGTTGACAACAAAAACAAATTAAATTGAAATTGTTAAATAAGGTGGTAAGTATTTCGTAAT
>JAVEYV010000010.1:0-18439 GCA_034003305.1 Spirochaetia bacterium
TTCTTCGTACTTGATACACCAGCCGCTTTCGGGAATCCAGGGTGTTGCCTCGGACATCGAAATTCATGCCCGGGAGCTTGAAAAAACCAATGTCAGGCTGAACGAGATTATAGCCGAGGCTACGGGACAGAGTCTGGAGCGGGTATCCAAGGATACGGATCGAGATTACTGGATGAATGCCAAGGAATCCATAGCCTACGGGCTCATTGAAAAAATTATCGCCAATAGGGACGAACTGCCTGCATAAATATAGGATTGTCCCCTTTTTTTGAATCAGGCTGGGGGCGGATCGGCGTGAGTATTCTTGAGGGCTTGCCGTTCTTGCGGGCTGGCCCCAAGGAGTCTGTAAATGCGCGGGCGGATCCTGTCGGTCTTCGCCCTTATCTGCCTCTGCGGTTTTCGCTGCAGCCTTCCGTGGCAAGAGGAAAAGTCCGGGTCTTTTTTCATAGCCTCCTATAATGCCCATAATCTATTCGACGATAAGGATGACGGGCTGGAGTATCCGGAGTTCAGTCTCGCTTCGGGAAAATGGAATGCCGAACTCTACCGGAAAAGACTTGAAAATGCGGCTGAAGCCCTGCGTTGCCTAGGAGCTGGAGAAGAGGGATTTCCAGACATTCTCTGCCTAGTCGAGGTGGAGGGGCTGTCTATACTGGAGGATCTGGCCTCAGGTCCCTTGAAAAAAGCCGGGTACGGATGGATGGCCTGCGGCGGCCCGGATTCTTCGCCGATCCGCTGCGCGATTCTTTCGAGGTACTCTATTGTGCGTGTTAGGTCCCATGGTCTGGTGGACGCCGGGGGCTTCGGGGCCTGCAGGGATATTCTTGAGGCGGAGCTGGAGTTGGGGAGGGAAGGGGCGTCCAGGAGGATGAGCGTTTTTGTCTGTCATTGGAAGTCCAGACGGGAGGGGGAGGCGGCTACCGAACCGGCACGCCGGGCCGCTGCAGGCCTGCTGAGCGCAAGAATGGCTGAGTCGGCGGCCGAGAGTCCCGAAGGCTTGATGATGGCCTGCGGAGATTTCAACGAGTCCCCGGACGAATTCGAGCGTTCAAGCCGCCGCTATCCGACTGCCTTAATGCCCGATCCTGCGGGGGCGATTGACGGCCGCTATGGTCACGTGGCTGAAGCATGGTTTGATGGAGCGCTTCTTGTTTCGAGTCATGCGGCAGCCGCAAAGGTCGAGGATGGAAGGATTGTGCTTTTCTCGCCCTGGGCGGGACAGGCGGGATACAGTTATGTATATAAGGGAAAAGAAGAGCGATTGGACGGCTTTTTACTGGGTCCGGGTTTTGCAGATGGCAAAGGGCTCGAGTTCGGATCTTTTAGCATCGGGAACGATCCAAAACTGTTGGACAGCTCGGGAGTTCCTCTTGCCTGGTCGGGGGCTTCGGGGTATTCAGACCATTTGCCTGTCGGCTGCACGCTTTTTTGGGCGGATTAGCCTTGCTCTATACAGAGAGCCTTGTTCTATGAAAAAATATCCTCAATGCAAAGTATTCTTACGCCCTTCTGGGAGCGCTTCGGCTTGAGCGCCTTCTCGGCGGGAAATTACGATAAGGCCGAACGCTACTTTAGAAAAATCGAACAGAAAGATCCCAATTCAATGACCGTGCTGAGGAATCTTGGACTCGTACTCATGGCTAAGGGGGAGGCCGAGGCCGCGGAATCCTATCTGCTGCGGGAAGAAAAGCTCTATGGCAAGTCGTTTCACCGACACGCTGCGTTAGCCGATATTGCCTATGCCCGGGGCAAGCGCAGGGAAGCGGAAAAACGGTATCGCCTGGCGCTGGGGGAGGCCGAATCGGCCGATGGAGGGAGTGCGGAAGTTTTGCGTCCTTTGATCAGCATGAGACTGGCGATTTGCGCTGATGAAAAAAGCTTCGCCTCGAGCAGGGAATCGATGAAGGTCTTTAACGAGGCGCAGGAACTTAAGGCCAACGGCGAGGCAGCGAAGGCTGTAGAGGCTTTCCTGCGCTCGGCTGCGCTCGATCCGAGCAACTGGCCGGCGCTGAACAATGCGGGGACTCTCTACCTCGAGAAGCTCGGCAACCCGAAGGAAGCGCTGCTGCTATTCGAAAAAGCCTACGAGTCATCCAGGAATATGCATGCGGCGCGGAATATGGAGCTTGCCAAGCGTAAGCTGGAAGGGGGGTCCAAATCTTGATCCAAAAGACTAAGGAGGACGCCCGGGCGATATTCATGAAAGCCCTGGACGGAGTAAGGCCGGATCTTTTGGTTGGCAGGGGCATTGTACTGGAGGGAGGGAGCCTGCTGATCCATCATGCAGGGGGACTCAAGCGCATCGACCTTGCTGGTTTTCGGCATCTGCTGGTTCTCGGCCTGGGCAAGGCTTCGGCTGAAATGTCCGCAGCTCTGGAGAAAGTTCTGGGGGATCGCATCGACGGGGGCTTTGCGGTTACTACGGCAAAAGGGGCGGTTATCTGCAGCCGGATAAGGCTTGTCGAGGCGTCCCACCCCCTCCCGGACGCGCGTTCCCTTGCCGCCGGCAGCCAGGCGCTTGAGCTGGCCGCCCAGGCGCGGGACTGGGAAGCCCGGGGCGAGCCTACCTTGGTGCTTGTGCTGATCTCAGGAGGCGGTTCATCGCTGCTTTCGCTCCCGGCGGAGGGGCTTTCGCTGGAGGATAAGGTCGAGACCACCAGGCTGTTGCTGGGCAGCGGGGCGAGAATCGGAGAGATGAATACGGTCCGGAAGCATCTTTCGGCGGTGAAGGGCGGCAGGCTGGCCGAAGCCTTCTTTCCCTGTACGGTGCTTTCGCTGATTCTCTCCGACGTGATGGGTGACGACCTGGATGTGATCGCCTCAGGCCCTACGGTGCCGGATCATTCCAGCTGGGAGGATGCCGGGGCGGTTCTAAAGGCCCGAGGGCTGTGGGATAGGCTTCCTCCAAGGGTGAGAGAGATTGTTTCACAGGGGCTTGCGGGGAAAAGGCCGGATACGCCAAAACCGGACTCGCCTGTCTTTGCCAAGGCGGAGAGCTTTATTCTGGGCAATAATTATCTCGCCCTTCAGGAAGCCAGGAAGGAAGCGATGGCAAGGGGCTATTCCTGCCTTCTGCTCACTTCTCGGCTGGAGGGGGAGGCGAAGGAACTGGCTAAGGTATTCGCTGCGCTGGCCATCGATGTGGACAGGCACGGGATTCCTTTATCCAGACCTTGCTGTATTCTGGCAGGGGGAGAGAGTACCGTGCACCTGAAGGGGAAGGGCAGGGGCGGCAGAAATCAGGAGATGGCGCTCTCCTTTCTTGTCACTTTGGAGAACTTAAAGGCACTGGATGCTGATCCGCTCTTTCTGTCCGCAGGAACCGACGGCATCGACGGTCCCACCGACGCCGCGGGGGCATTCGCTTTTTCTTCGCTCATTGCGAAGGCGAGGTCGATGGGGCTTGAGCCAGAGGCTTATCTGGCGGACAACGATTCTTATTCTTTTTTCGATGCTGTCGGAGAGCATATAAAGACTGGTCCGACGGGCACCAATGTCTGCGATTTGCAGATACTTCTTCTATCAGACAAGGAGCTTTGATATGAAACGTGAACAGAGCCAGCTGAAGCTGGCGGTACTTATAGACGCCGACAATACCCAGGCCAGGATTATCGAGGGGCTTTTGGCGGAAATAGCCAAATACGGCGTTGCCAGCGTTAAGCGAATCTACGGGGACTGGACTAATACTAATTTGCGATCCTGGAAGGATAAGCTGCTTGAATTCGCCATTCAGCCGGTTCAGCAGTTCTCCTACACGTCGGGCAAGAATTCCACGGACAGCGCAATGATTATCGACGCGATGGATCTGCTCTACACCGAGAACCTCGACGGATTCTGCATTGTCTCCAGCGATTCTGATTTTACCAGGCTGGCTGCCAGGCTGAGGGAGGACGGGAAGATGGTGCTTGGTTTTGGCCAGCGCAAGACGCCCAAGCCTTTCGTGGCTGCCTGCGACAAGTTTATTTACACTGAAATTCTGCGGGAAGGCGAGGAAGAGAAGGAAAGCAAGAGCGAGAAAGAGAGCGCTTCCCGGAGCCAAAACGATATCAAGACAGACAAGAGGATGCGAGCACTGCTGGAGAGCGCTGTGGAGGACGCGGCAGACGAGTTCGGCTGGGCGTATCTTGGCGCTGTCGGCACCTATATCGCCAACCGGCAGCCGGAGTTCGACCCAAGAAACTATGGGTTCAGGAAGTTGGGCGATCTTATAAAGGCCTCGGGGCTCTTTGAGATCGACGAAAGAGCGAGTCCCACAGATTCGGGCAAGCAGGTGTACCTCAGGCTGAAGCCTAAGGCACGCTGAGGTTCTAAGCTCTAAAAGGCCAGTCCTGCCAGGCCTCAGCCGATGACGAGAATTTTCCGCCTAGGCCTGGGCGACATCACCGGCTTCCTTTTCGAGACTGTTCAGTATTGAAGATATCTTAACCGCTCCCAAAGCTTCCTTGCGTCTGATGCAGGCGGCCTCGCAGGGGCAGGGTTCATTCGAAGCCTTAGCCGCTTCTATGCAAAAGGAGCAGGCCTTGGGAACAAGGCTTAGCTGCGCCCTGGCCCCCGCCAGGTTCCCGTGCTCGAGCCTGCGCAGGATGCCCGGGATGTCGAAGTCTGCGGGGCAAGCTGTTGCGCAGGGATAGTTTTCGCACCAGCGGCAGCGGGAAGCATCGATAGCCCGCTGGCCGACGGGCTGATTCCCCCTGGTCCCGGCAGGAATGATTTTCACCGCAGAAGCCGCCGGGGTTTTAGACGAAGTGTAGGCCTGCAGTTCGAGGCTGCGCAGTATCCGGTTTGCCGCAGAAATTCCTGACACGGTTACCGCCGGTGTTCCTGTTCCCATTACGGTGGATTCGCCGGCGAAGAACAGGCCTTCTCTCGGCCCCTTGGAATGTTGTCGGAACAGGAGATGCTGTCCCATCTTTTGTTTCGGACCCGCCACCGATCCCCCGTCTTTGCCCAAATAGCGCCAGATAGTACTGGGGCTGGCTTCGAAGCTTCCGTGAATCGCCGCAGTGAAGCCTGGCATGCGGCGTTCCACCAGGGCGAGCATTCGCGCTGCCTCTTCTTTTTTTGCCAGTCGGTATTCCTCGTTCCTGTAGCCGGGAGTGTCAGGCTCCGGCCAACTGCGCAGGGATGGACCGATAAGCAGGAAGGTTGACTGATCCTCCGGGGCCAAGCTTGGGTCTTCCAGGGATGGCAGGTAGAGGGTGACATCGGCTTCGTCCAGGGCTTCGCGGTTGTCAACGAACATCTGAACCGGGAGGCAGTCCGGCGGCAGGACAGAGCGGTCCACGCAGCCGTAGACAACAAAACTGGGCATGGTCATTTCGTAGTTCAGCACCCGCTTTATCCAGCGGCGCGGCAGAAGGTTGTCGGGATCCATGGTTTTTGCGAAGCTTCGCAACGATCCGCAGAAGAGGACGATATCGGCTCTGAGTTCATTGCCTTTGTCGGTAAGGATTCCGCTGATTTTTTCCTTATCGCCTAAAATCTTTGCCGCCTTTGTTCTGTAGAGGAAACGGCCGCCGGCTTCCTCTATAGCTTTTTCCAGCCTGCTTGCCAGTGCCATGGCGGAATTGGCTGGGTAATAGGCTCCGCCCACGTGGTTGTCCACGAACATTGTGGCGGCCAGGACTGCCGGGGTCTCCTGTACGGTGGTGTAGCAGTAGGTGGAAGTGAGCTTGTCGAAGAAGGCCCTGACCTTCGGATCGGCGATAAAGGGCTTCATCATGGAGTCGGCGCTGGTAAAAAGCAGTTTGATCATTTTAAGCTGGGCGAATAGATCGGAAGAAGCGTTTTTTCGCATTTCTTCCAGGGGCATGTCGCCCGGTGCTTCAAATACCGTTACAGGGGCTATCGTTTTTTCGTAGAGTTCGCTTATGTACGCATAGAAGTCTTCGATTTCCTTGCCTGCCTGGGGAAAAAGGCGGCGCAGTTGATCGATAAAGGTTTGCAGGTCTGAATAAAAGGTAATTGGCTCCTTGCCGTAGAAGAGACGGTACATCGAGCTGTGTTTGTACATTTCAATGGGCTGTTCGAGTTCTGTCATGAGCCAGTTGTGGGGATTGAAGCCTTTTTCACCGAATCCGAACATCATGGCTGCGCCTGAATCGTAGGTGACCTCTCCTCTGCGGAAGGAGGAGGCGGCTCCTCCCGGCCTGTCCTGTTGTTCTATAACAGTAACCGCCAAACCGCGCCGGGCTAATAGGGCGGCGGCGCTGAGGCCGGATAGGCCGGCCCCGATCACGAGCACCGAGGGGTTTTCCGGCTTTGGGGGAAGGGGCAAGGGGACGGGTCCTCTACGGCAAAGCATGGTTCCTCCAGCAAGGTTGCAGTTATATAGCCGATTCTGAATGTAGTATGGAAGGCTGAAGGCATGCAAGGCCAAAAACCCTTGAGGTGAGGTGCTGTCCCTAGAGCCCTTTTTGGGAAAAGAGGGCTTTGGCCGCCAAAGAAGGGGCTCGCCGCGACAAGAAAAGCGCCAGACGGGCTTTGGCATCCATGGCGACGCGAATATCCAGCTTTCCCGCCGCAACGCTTTTTAGAATTTTTTGCGCGGTCGAGACTGGAGTTTTGCCTTTTTCTTGGAGGGGATCGAGAACTCCGTGGGGGCTGCCGTCTCCTTGAAGCGCGTTGTGCGATATCATTGTTTTTACGAAGCCGGGATATGCGATGTGGATTTTTACGCCGCTTCCTTCAATCTCTGCTCTCAATGAAGCATAGAAGCCGGCCAACGCGTGTTTCGAAGCGGAATAGGAGCTCCGCAGCGGAACGCCCATGAGTCCTGCGAGACTCGAAATGCAGAGTATCGATCCTGTGCCCCTCTGCACCATGGCGGGCAGCACAGCCCTTGTTATATCCACCGATGATATGAAGTTCGTTTCCATTATTTTTAAAAATACTTTTTGCGATGTATCCATAAAAAGCGAACGTTGGCTGATTCCGGCGTTGAGTATTAGAAAGTCAAGAGATCCGAATGCGGATAGCGCCTGTTTTGACGCCGCTTCCCTGGCGGCGCTGTCTTCGAGGTCGAAGGCCAGGACCCGGGCTTCGGACCCTGCGGCTGCGGCGACAGTGTTAAGAGCGTCCTGGTTGCGCCCCGATAGTATGAGTCGGGCTCCCTGGGCGGCTAATTCAAGGGCTAAGGCGCAGCCAAGGCCCGAGGATGCCCCTGTTATCCAGACAGATTTACCGGTGAAGCAGGTATATGCCATAGGCAGAGAGTAGGCGAGAAGGTCTTGGGGGTCAATGCGGAACGGAAATCCCCCCTCTTCTGTTTCTTGTGCTGCATAGGATGCTATATTGAGTGCATGAACGAAAAAGAACTATTTATGAACAGGTTTTTGGACAGGTTTTTAAAACAACGAAATGGCTGTAAAAAACCCCGAAACCAAAAGGTTTTCCCAGCATCAAGAGGATTGTTTCTAATCATCCTCCTGATTTTTTTTGGCAGTATTCCCCTCTACAGCGAGGGCCCCTGCGATAGGGAGCCCAGCATGTGGCTTGTCTCGGGAATATGGGAAGGAAGACTTTCGGTTGGATCAGCCTCCCTTAGGCTGGTCTTTACGATCAGTATAAACGGGGACGGAAGGCTGGCCGCGACGATGGACAGCCCCGACCAGGGAGTCAAAGGGATTCCTGTCGCATCGATTTCTTTTGACGGGGAGAAGCTTATCCTCAACGTAGAGGCTGTAGCCGGTTCCTACGAGGGCAGGCTGAACGCAGCCGCAGGCAGCATGGAAGGCTTCTGGAAGCAGGGCGGGAGCAGCTTCCCGCTCGCCTTGACCCTGAAGGAAGGAAGTCGGAACGAGGGGGCTGAAGCAGCTGCTCGAGGGGATGAAGCATCGGCACAGGGGGCGGAAGCGGCTGCCCATGGAGTCGAAACAGAAGCCCCGGCGGCCGCAGATGCCGGGGCTGAAACCCGGGGAGCAACAGTCCAGAGCTTTGATGCCCCTGTCGCTGCGAGGCCTCAGGAACCCAAGCCGCCCTTTCCCTATATCAGCCGGGACCTGAACCTCCTGGTCGGGGACGGTGTAAAGCTGGCCGGGACACTCGTACTGCCCGAGGGCGAGGGGCCTTTCCCCGCAGCGCTGCTGGTAAGCGGCTCTGGAGCCCAGGACAGGGACGAAACCTTATTCGGGCACAAACCTTTTTGGATAATTGCCGACTATTTAGCCAGACGGGGCATCGCCACCCTCAGGCTGGACGATCGGGGATTCGGAGAATCCCAGGGCAACTTCGCGATTTCCACAACCCTGGACTTCGAAGCCGATGCCCTATCGGCTTTAGAGTATCTAAAGACCTATCCCGGGCTTGATCCTGGTAAAATCGGCATAATCGGGCACAGCGAGGGAGGGATTATCGCGGCCATGACAGCCTCGAAGGTTCCGGATCTTGCCTTCGCCGTGCTCCTGGCCGGTCCCGGAGTCTCGGGGGAGGACTTGCTCTATCAGCAGCAGGCAGCCTTGGCCAAGGCCTATGGTATGAGCCCGGAGGCGATTCAGAATGCCAGGTTTATAAACCAATCCCTGTATCAGGTGGCTAAGCGCCCCGAGAAGGCCGAAAATCTCAAAGAGGAGCTGATTTCCGTCTATCTATCCTTTCTGCCCGAGGGCGCTGACGAGTCTTTGAAGGCCAAGGCCGGACAGGAGGCAGCCTTAGTGGCTGAGCAGCTGCTGTCGCCCTGGATGAGGACCTTCCTCGTCCTGGACCCGCAACCGTACCTGCGGGAGATTGCAATTCCTGTTCTTGCCATGAATGGGACCAAGGATCTTCAGGTACCTTCCGGCGAAAACCTCGAGTCCATCAGGCAGGCGCTGATCGATGCCGGTAATTCGCAGTACAGTATCGCGGAGCTGCCGGGACTTAATCATCTGTTCCAGAAGGCTCAGACCGGTTTGCCCGATGAGTACGCTCAGATCGAAGAAAGCTTCTCCGAAGATGCGCTGAAGTGTATGGGCGATTGGCTGGTCGAGGTTTTATCGCTATAGGCTCCAGGGGCTATCGGGCCGACGCTACCAGCCCAGGATTCGAGCACGGTTGGCTTTGCCCACCGATGCGAGGCGAGACAGCGGCTCATTCGACGCCGAGGCCGATCTTTTGTACTCGATGGCGAATTGGTTCATGGAAAAGTGTCTGAACACCCAAACGTTTTCTCGCAGTTCCGGGTCTGTCGCTGCATAGAGCCTTTTTATCTCCTGGGCCCAGGAGGAGAATAGTTTATTAGGCCCCAGCTCCCCATAGCCCGAGACCCAGAGCACGGAGCCCAGGGCTGAATGCAGTCTGAAGGCGAGGCTTGCCATAAAGCGCTGGCTCTCCTCGAGAAGCATATCCAGTTCTTTTCCAAGTTCGGCCGATCGTGCATGGGCGAGTTTGCGCAGGCGGCCTAGTTCTGCCGTCTTTGGCGTGTGTATGGGCGTTTTGTTGATAATGATGCAGGTTGTATAGAAGTCCATGTTCAGCTCGGCAGCAAACCAGCCTTTTGCCAGCTTGCCCGACTGCCCCACCAGGTAGCGCTGGTTTGCTGCCTTCTGCTCGTTTTTGCCCGGATTGTCCGCGACGATGATAAAGCTGGGCTGATCCCGGGCTTGGATTTCATCCAGGGCTTTGTTGTAGACTATCGGTGTTTCAACAGCATAATCCTCATAGCCCATGCTTTGTCGTAATTCGTCCTGGAGGTCTTTAAGCCAGGGGCTGCGCCGGTTGAGTTCTTCCACATAGGAGGAGAAATCCATCCTTAGTGCATCGAAGCTTGTGTAGTGCGTTTTAGTCATGGGGATGGGCCTTCCTTGGCGACCATAGTAGCAAATGAATGGAAGGAGATACAGGGCAATTCCCAGACCCGCTGCGGATTTGTATACTGACGCGGATGAAACATCAATTTTTCTCTGCTGCGCTTTTATTCCTCGTGCTGCTTTTCGCCGGCTGCGAGAGCGCCGATGATCGAAGGCTTAAGGAGATGAAGTCTCTGCTTTTAGGTTCGGGGATGGGCAGCGAGGCCGCCGCCGCGGTTATCTCCAGGATGGAGGGCGCCAAGGAAAGGTTTCTGTTTCTTGCGGATGCGGTGCAGATGGAGATGGAGGCGGATCCGTATCTGTTGAAGCGGGTCGACAAGAGCAAGGCCTTGCCCGCGGACTACAAGCCGCAGGACCTGCTGGCCTTGGACGGCTCGGGACTTTCGCTCTCAAGGGCGGGGCATAGGCTCAGAAAACCCGCCTTCGACGCTTTGGAGCGCATGAGCAGGGCGGCCGCGGCAGAGGGCCTGACGCTTCTGGTTTCTTCGACCTACAGGAGTTATGAGTATCAAAAAAATCTCTATGTCCGCAATGTGGCGGAGCTGGGAGAGCTGGAGGCTTCCCGGGTTTCGGCCGCTCCCGGGACGAGTCAGCACCAGCTCGGGACGGTTGTCGACTTCGGCTCCATAACCGATGCCTTCGCCGAAACTCGGGCAGGGCGCTGGCTGGAGAAAAACGCCGGACGATTCGGTTTCTCGCTTTCTTTTCCCCAGGGGATGGAAGCGCTGACAGGCTATGTATGGGAAAGCTGGCATTACCGGTATATCGGTGAGGCTGCGGCAAGCCTTCAGAATGAGTTCTTTGCCGGTATCCAGCACAATCTTATGCTATTTCTTGATCAGCTGTCCCGTTTGAAGGATCTTCCGGCAAAGCGATAGCGTAGAGTATATCGGCCACGGCATCCTGGTCGTGACTTTTAACCGAGACATGCCGCGCCGCTGCCTTGATCCGTTCCAGGGCATTGGATGGAGCGCAGCCCCAGCCTGCTTCCCGGATCATGCTCATATCGTTCATGGCATCGCCGATCGCCATGACCTTTTCCATGGGTATTCCCAGTCTTGCGGTGAGTCGGCGCAGGGCCGAGCCTTTGTCGGCGCCCAGGGGGAGGATTTCCATAAAATAGGGCTTTGAGGTGACGACCTCGGCTTTTCCGCTGAAGAGGGCGGAAGCCTTTTCATACAATTCGGCTATGATTTCCGGCTTGCCGGGCACGACGAACTTGATCTGGCCGTTTTTGAAGAGCGAGTCTTTGGGGCCTGCCGTGAATAAGGGCTGGCCTGTGATTTTTTCGTCCATGAGAGCCCAGTCGTTGACTCTGCTGCAGAAGATTTTTCCATCCATATATACCTGCCAAGGAAGTCCTTCTGAATCGATGAACTCCGAGGCTTCGCGGCAGAATTCGCTGGAAAGCATGAGGCGCTCGATAACGGATCCTGTGGCGGCTTCCAGGATTTCCGCGCCGTTGGAACAGACCAGGTAGTTGCCTTTTCTTCCGAGGTCGAGAAGGGGTATGTATTTTCTTACTCCGGCATAGTTTCTGCCTGTGGCGAGCACTATCTCGATGCCGGCGTTTTCGGCGGCGATTATAGCGCGGCGGTTGCCCTCGGAGATATTCAGGGAGGAATTGAGAAGGGTGTCGTCAAGATCGAGGGCTATGAGGTCGATTTTCATGGGCTTTGATATACTATGCAAAGGCCGGGAGTGAAAAGGCGTTGACCGTCGGCGGCTTCGTAAAGGCTCCTTCATTGAGGCTCTGCCTTGCTATCAAGCTCCGAAAAGGCTATTCTGATGGGCGCGAAGGACGGATACCATGGATTATATTGATTTTAGAAGCGATACGGTCACCTGGCCGACTCCTGCCATGCGCGAGGCTATGGCTGCCGCTCCGGTGGGCGACGATGTCTACGGCGACGATCCCACAATCAACAAGCTGGAGGCGATGGCAGCCTCTATGCTGGCAAAGGAAGCGGCGATCTTTGTGCCCTCGGGCACTTTCGGCAACCAGCTGGCGCTCCTGAGCTGGTGTCCCCGGGGCAGCGAGGTGATCCTGGGCGAGCAGTGCCATATTATTCAGCATGAGGCGGGAGCCGCCTCGGTGATCGCGGCGGTGCAGACCCGGACGGTGGATGCACCCGAGGGGCTGCTCCCCGCGGCGAAGATAGAATCTCTGATTCGGGGAAGCGATATTCATTTCCCGCCCACCTCGCTTATCTGTCTGGAGAATGCCCATTCCTCCGGCAGGGTACCCAGCCTGGCCTATATGAAGGAAGTTTCGGCCTTGGCGCGAAAGCACAGGATACCGATTCATCTGGACGGGGCGAGGATTTTTAACGCCGCTGCCCGGCTGGGCATTTCCGCCGCCGAGCTGGCAAGCCAGGTGGATTCGGTGATGTTCTGTCTCTCAAAAGGGCTCTGTGCGCCGGTGGGTTCGATTCTCGCCGGGCCGAGGAGCTTTATCGACCGGGCGAGGCGTAAGCGCAAGGTTATGGGAGGGGGAATGCGCCAGGCGGGGATTCTGGCCGCGGCCGGGCTGATCGCCCTTAAGGATATGACGGGCCGTCTGGGCGAGGATCACGAAAACGCCCGGTATCTGGCCTCCAGGCTGGCAGCGCTGCCGGGTTTTTCGATCGACCCTGCCTCGGTGGAGATCAATATGGTATTCTTCCGCCTGCCTGACTGGGTGGATCCCGAAAAGCTTTCTGCAAAGCTGAAAGCCGAAGGAATACGAATCAGTCTTCCCGAAGGCGGGTTCTGTCGTTTTGTCACCCATTACTGGATACAGAAAGAACATATCGATACGCTGCTGTCGCTGATCGAGGCTTTTTCAAAGGACAGGAATGGCCGACGCTGACGAAAAGCGGATGGTCCGCAACGCGGGAATGCTCTCGGTATTGACGATGATCTCCAGGATCCTCGGTCTGGTGCGGGAGATGACCAAGGCGGCCTTCCTGGGGACAGGAGGACTCTCCGACGCCTTCTCGGTCTCCTTCATGATTCCCAACTTCATGAGGCGGCTTTTCGCCGAAAACTCTATCTCCGTTGCCTTTATTCCCACATTTAAGACCTATCTGCGCGAAGGGGAGGAGGAAAAGACCAGGGAGTTCCTTTCCTCGAGCCTTACTGTACTGCTGATCCTGGTGGGCGCTGTGGTAGCCGCGGGCATGGCGGCCAGTTCCTGGATCGTTCTTGCCTTCGGCTCCGAGCCCGTGGAGACGGCTGTTTTGACCAGGATCATGTTTCCCTATCTGGGACTGGTCTCTATCGCCGCCCTTTTTCAGGGCATGCTCAATTCCTACGGGATTTTCGCCCCTTCGGGATTTGCGCCGATTTTATTCAATCTCTGTTTTATCGCCGTACCCATGCTCGTTTCCCGCTGGACGGTCAATCCGGCCAGGGCAATGGCCTTCGGCGTGGTGGCAGGCGGTTTCGCCCAGGCGGCATGCCAGCTGCCGGCACTGCTCAAGGCTGGGCTGCGCTTTGGTTTCATAAGTCCCCGTCGGGCCTTTGCCAATCCCGGCATGAAAAAGGTTTTTGTTCTGATAGCCCCTACCATCCTCGGTATGGCCGCTTACCAGATCAATGACCTTGTGTCCACCGCCTTTGCTTCCCGGGCGGGGGTTGGGGTGGCATCAAGTCTGCAGTTTTCGATCAGGCTTCAGGAGCTTATTTTGGGTGTCTTTGCGGTATCGGCTGGCACGGTGCTCCTGCCGGAGCTTGCGGACGCCGCCAAGGCCCTTGACTGGAAGCGCTATTCGGCCCGGCTTGGGCAGACGCTCAAGACGCTCAGCCTGGTCACGGTTCCGGTGGCGGTTTTCTCCATGATCTCGGGAAGGGAGATTGTCGCGCTTTTATTCATGCGGGGCGGCTTTACCGCGGAATCGGTGGAATTGACCGCTTCGGCCTTTCTGTGGCACCAGACGGGGCTGGTCTTTATCGCCGCCAACAGGGTGATAGCGCCGGCTTTCTATGCCCGATCCGACTCTAAAACCCCCGCCTTTGCCGGGATTGCCAGTTTTGGGGTGAATATTGCGCTGGTTGCGCTGCTGGCCTTTGGGTTCAAGGGGCCGGGCATAGCCTTTGCGCTCTCTTTTTCCAGCGCCGTTAACAGCGCAATTCTGATTTTCGTGCTGCTGAAAAAGAAGACCGAAGGAATTTCCGAGGCTTTGTCGGGCTTTGGACGCTATTCGGGCAAGCTTTTGGTCTTTTCCCTGGCGGCGGGAATCCCGGTGTTTTTTCTGCGCAGACCGCTGTTGAGCTTATTCGATTTCTCGTCTTCGCGCCTGATCTCGCTGGGTCTGCCTTTTCTCGGCATGACAATCCTCTATGCCGCGCTCGGCCTTGGGCTCCTGATCCTGAGCAAGGATAAGACTGCCGCGGCCCTGGCCGGGCATTTTTCGCGCCGGGACTTTAAGGGGAGAACTTGACGACCCCGGGCTTGACATCATTTGGCTCGGATGCTAAAGTCCCTCTGCTTTACGCCTCGCCCCTGTAGCTCAGACGGCAGAGCATATCCATGGTAAGGATAAGGTCAACGGTTCGATTCCGTTCGGGGGCTCTTTTAAGTAGAAGCAATCCAGGCGCGGAAGACCAACGGTCGCGCCGCGAAAGGACAGAATAATGGCCGCCAAGAAACAAACGGTAGAGATAATCGCCCTGCAGTGCACCGAGTGCAAGCGCCGGAATTACACCACCAAGAAGAACCGCAAGACCATGCAGGAAAAGCTCGAGATGATGAAGTACTGCAAGTGGGACCGCAAGCACACCCTCCACAAGGAGACCAAGGTTAAATAGGTCGCCCTCAGGGTCGGCCTTTTAGGATATATGCGTCGAGCGGTCCGCAAGGATGTTCGACCCGCCCTAGGCCAGTAGCTCTAATGGTAGAGCGCCGGTCTCCAAAACCGGATGTTGAGGGTTCGAGTCCTTCCTGGCCTGTCGCGAGTCCTTTTCAGGATCAAGGAGCCGTCATGAAGAAGATTATACAGTTCTTCAAGGAATCATATGCCGAGCTGGCAAAGGTAGTTTGGCCCAGCAGGGAAGATGTAGTATCCTCGACAAAGGTTGTCATCTTCTCGACGGTAGCCGTAGCCTTGGTGCTCGGCCTGATCGATTTCCTCCTTGTGCTCGGCATCGAAGCCGTGTTCCGATAAGGCGGAGGCTTGATGGCAAAATCATGGTATATACTTCATGTCTATTCGGGATATGAAAATAAAATAGAAAAGACTATTCGCATGATGATTGACGCGGGGGATCTCTCTCGCGACATTGTCGCAGATATCAAGGTGCCGACCGAGGAAGTCACCGACGTCAAGGACGGCAAGAAAAAAACTGTTACCCGAAAAATTCTTCCTGGTTATATTCTTGTGGAAATGGACCTGCCGGAAAACGGGTGGAAGGCCACCTGTTCCGGAATCAGAAAGATCACCGGCGTCACCGGTTTTGTGGGTTCCAATGTGAGCAACAAGCCCCAGCCTATTCCCAGCGAGGAAGTACGCCGAATTCTTCAGCGCTCGGGAGAGATCAAGGGCGAGCGCCAGGTGAGGATGAAGCAGAGCTACTCCCAGGGCGAGCAGGTGAAGATAATCGAGGGACCCTTCGAGTCCTTCTCGGGCGTTATTGAAGAAGTCAACGCCGAAAAGAACAAGCTTAAGGTTATGGTGGGCATTTTTGGCCGATCCACTCCGGTGGAGGTCGAGATGACTCAGGTGGAAAAGATATAGGCATAGGCAGAACTGCCCTATAGGCAGTCAAGCCCATGGAGTTCTTTTTAAAAGCGGCTGAATGGAATCATTCTCGAGGATGATTTTTACTCAGCTTCTCAGATAAGGGGTTTTTACTCCACAGATGGGAGTGCGCGAATCGCCCTGCGATTCGCGTAGCGGTTGCCTTTAGGCAATCGCGGGCGGACGAAGGGTAAATCGTCGCGCACGCTACCCCGGCGGCTTACGATCGTCGGGTATACCACGCAAGGAGAATGGCTATGGCCAAAAAGAAGATTACTGCAATAGTCAAGTTGCAGTGCCCCGCCGGCAAGGCTACACCGGCTCCGCCCGTCGGACCAGCGCTTGGTCCTCACGGTGTATCGGCGCCCATGTTTTGCCAGCAGTTCAATGATCGTACCAAGGGGATGGAGCCTGGGCTCGTTATTCCCGCGATCATCACCATCTATCAGGACAAGAGCTTTACTTTTATCCTGAAGACTCCCCCCGCCAGCGTGCTCATCAAAAAGGCCTGCGGCATCGAAAAGGGATCCGCCATTCCTCAGAAAGACAAGGTCGCCAAGCTCAGCAACGACAAGCTTGAAGCGATCGCCAAGCAGAAGCTTCCCGACCTCAATGCCAACGACATCACCGCAGCTATGCGCGTTATTGCCGGAACCGCCCGGTCCATGGGTGTCGAGACGGAGATAAAGAAATGAAACACGGCAAAAAATACTTAGACGTCGCCAAAAAGCTCGACAGTACCCAAGAGTACGATGCGGTCTCCGCCTGCGCCGTTGTCAAAGAAACCGCCCGGGCCAAGTTCGATGAGACCGTTGAAGTCCATGTCAGGCTCAACCTCAAGAAGAGCCAGTCGGTCCGCGATACGGTAGTGCTTCCCAACCAGTTCAGGGGAGAAAAAAAGGTGCTGGTATTCTGCAAGCCTGAGAGGGTAAATGAAGCCCTTGAGGGCGGAGCGGCCTATGCCGGCGATGCCGAACTCATCGAGAAGATCAAGGGAGGCTGGGTCGATTTTGACGTTGCCGTGGCCACCCCCGATATGATGAAGGATGTCGGCAAGCTGGGTATGGTTCTCGGCCGCCGCGGCCTCATGCCCAACCCCAAGACCGGCACTGTAACCAACGATCTCAAAGCCGCGCTGAATGAGCTCAGAAAGGGTAGGACGGAGTTCAGGTCGGACAAGACGAATATCGTTCATATCGCCATAGGAAAGGCTTCGATGGAAGCTTCCAAAATCGCCGAGAACCTTACTTCAATTCTCGACGAGATCAACCGCAAGCGCCCCTCCGACGCGAAGGGCGACTTCGTGACATCCGTATATCTGGCCTGCACCATGGGGCCCAGCGTGCGTGTCACGACCGTCAAGAACGAGAAGAGGTAAGTTATGGCGATGAGAGCTAATAAAATACAGCCGAGCAAGGCTGAGGCGATTGACCTTCTCAAGACGAAGATTGGTGAATCCAAGGATTACGTCTTTGCCGAGTATCGCGGACTGACGGTGGAGCAGATTACCGACCTCCGCAGGAGACTGAGGGAGAAGGGCGCGGAACTCCACGTGGTCAAGAATAACTTTGCCCGTATTGCATTTGATGAACTTGGCTTTACCAAGGACATCGAGTCCCTCTTTACCGGCCCAACCGCAGTCACCTTTGTGAGCTCCGATTCCAACGAGGTGGCGAAACTGCTTCTGGACTTTGCCAAGGAAGTCCCGAGCCTCAAGGTCAAGGGAGCCGTGGTGGACAAGGGCTACATGGACGAGGCGCAGATCGCGGCCTTCTCCAGACTGCCTGGCCGCAGCCAGCTGATCGCGATGCTCATGTCCGCGATGAACGGTCCGGCCCAGAATCTGGTGTACGTGCTCAACGCCCTGCCGACCAAACTGGTCAGGCTGCTCAAGGCGATTGAGGAGAAAAAGGCTTCGGAAGCGTAGCCAAACAAAAACAAGCGCGAGCTTGTTTTTGTTTGGCTTAGCGGAATCCTTGCTTCGCAGGAATTCCGCAGAAATTATATTGATGCCCGCGCGGATCGATGCACAGCAATGCGCGGGAACTGAATTGGTTTTCAGGCCGTCAGGCTTCGGATTGCTGCCGTTCCTGTCGGTCTTGTATAAAAGGTTTCCCGTATGGGCAGCCAGTGTAGGAAAATAGGAGAAGATAATATGGCAGCGCTTAGCAAAGATCAGATTATCGACGCGATCGCCTCGATGACAGTTCTCGAGGTCGCCGACCTTGTGAAGGCCATGGAAGAGAAGTTTGGCGTAACCGCCGCAGCCCCCGTGGCTGTCGCCGCCGGTCCCGCCGCCGCGGCCGCCCCGGTTGAGGAAAAGACCGAGTTCACGGTAGTCCTCAAGGCCGGTGTTCCCGCCGACAAGAAAATTTCCATTATCAAGGAAGTACGGGCGATTACCGGGCTGGGTCTCAAGGAAGCCAAGGACCTGGTCGAGGCCGGAGACAAGCCCCTCAAGGAGAACGTTTCCAAGGAAGAGGCCGCCAAGGTTAAGAAGCAGATCGAAGACGCCGGTGGAGCTGTCGAGGTCAAATAAGGCATCGAGGTGTTTTCGCTGTCCAGGGAAGGCAGTGCTGCGGTTTCGGCCTGAGGCCGTAAAGCATGCACTGCGCTTTGGTTGCGAAAATATCGGTTGTTGAACCCGCCGCTTTCTCCCCGTTGCAGGGAACTTTAATAGTCCTGCCTGACGGGGAGAAAGTTCGGTTTTTCGGGGACATTGAGCGCTGTCAGCCAAAAGGGCTGTCAGGAAGCTGAAGTGTCCCCGAATGACCGCACGCAGGCTCAAACGGGCGCAGGCAGCGCGATATCTAGCGCCTTTAGGGCGCGCGGTGATCACTAGGAGGGGAAAGGGATGTCATATACCGCACATAAGATCCAACGCCGTTATCTTGGAAAAGAGTTCCAGGAGGCGATGGAGCTTCCCGATCTCAT
>JAVEYV010000011.1:0-18376 GCA_034003305.1 Spirochaetia bacterium
CCCTCTCCACCGGCTCGTTGTGCCAACTGACCCTGAAAAGGTTCCTGGGATGAACATCCCAGAGCCCGATCCCTGAGAGTTCTTCTTTAACCGAGGAGGGGATCTTTGCCGGATCGCGCATCTGGGCAAAGGTGGGAAGGATAATTCCCTTTTCTCTGCAGCGCTGGACATTCTTTTTTCTCTGCTCGCCGTTAACCCTCAGATCGATCATCATCCGCTCCTTGGAACTATCTTTCCGCTGCCGGGACTGCTTCGGATAACCGATTGTCCCGGTTTTGCGGAGGAATAAAAGTATACGATGCTTTTGGGTTTTTTTACAGGCTCATTATCTGCTCGACTGCAAACTGGCCTGTCTTGCTTTCACCCCGAGCCGAGGGCGAGGCTTATGGCCATGATACCCATGCCTCCCGCCAGGCCCAGCATTGCCAAATGGCTTTTGCCGTATTCTCTGGCCGAGGGCAGAAGTTCGTCCAGGGATATGTAGATCATAATACCCGAGACCGAGGCGAGAATAATGCCGAAGGTGGGTCCGCCTAAGAGGGGCATGAGAAGCAGATACCCGAGTATGGCGCCGACAGGCTCCGATAGTCCGGATGCGAAGGAATACCAAAACGCCTTGGCCCGGGATCCGGTGGAATAGTAGACCGGCACCGATATGGCGATGCCTTCGGGAATGTTGTGGATTGCCACGGCCAGGGCGATGGTTATTCCGAGGTTTCTGTCCTGGAGGGCGGCAAAAAAGGTGGCAATCCCTTCGGGAAGGTTGTGCAGGGCGACGACAATGGCGGTGAGGAGCCCTGTCCTGAGCAGTTTTCTGCCCCGTATGCCCTCGAATTCATCACAGGCCCTGGAGTCGGTGGCTTCAAAGCGAGCCGCCTCGCCCGCCCTGGCCTCGTGGGGATTGACCGCTGCGGGGACCAGGCGGTCTATGCCGGCAATGAGCCCCATGCCGAGGAAGAAACCGCCTATCGCCCCCCAGTATGCATAGGTTTCGCCCCAGAGAAGGGCAAGCTGGGTTCGGGCTTCATTGAAAAGCTCGACCAGGGATACGAAAATCATAACCCCGGCGGAAAAACCCATGGACAGAGAAAGAAAACGGGGGGTTGTCTTCTTGGAGAGAAGGGCGATTAGGCTGCCCGCGCCGGTAGCCAGTCCGGCCAGAAGTGTGAGGGTGAAAGCGTGAAGCAGGGCTGAGGTCGGCATTTTTAGAGACTCCGTCGCCAGTCTACATGAAAGCCGGCGTCGTTCCAAGGGAGGAAAGAAGCCTGTCCTTGACAGTCCCGCGCATAAAGAGCCATTATGAGCTAATGATAATAACCGTCCTTCAAGGAGTATGAGTATGGATATTGTTCCTGAAAAAAAATCGAATCCAACCATAAAACGGGTCATTGGGGTTGTCAGCGGCAAGGGCGGCGTGGGCAAGTCCACGGTAGCGGTGCTGCTGGCCCAGTCGCTGGCCGCCCGAGGCTTGCGTGTCGGCATGCTCGACGCCGATATAACCGGCCCGAGCCTTCCTCGGCTCCTGGGCGTCGATTCATTCAGGGCAGAATCGGACGGAACTAAACTCTTCCCCATAATCAATGAGGAAGGGATCAAGGTTCTCTCCATCAATCTTTTCAATGAACGGGAAGACGAGCCGGTTATCTGGAGGGGACCCCTCCTCGGCAAGGCCATAGAGCAGTTTTGGAGCGATTCTGACTGGGGCGAACTGGACTATTTGGTTGTTGATTTTCCCCCCGGAACTTCGGATGTCGCCCTGACGGCGCTTCAGACCATTGCCTTTTCCGGTATTGTCGTTGTTGGAACTCCCCAGGACTACGTATCCATGATCGTCAATAAATCGGTAAGAATGGCCACGATGCTTAAGACTCCGGTGCTGGGCATTGTTGAAAACATGAGAACTATCGTCTGTCCGCACTGCGGAAAAGAGACCAAACTCTTCGACGACGGCAACGAGGGAGGAAGGGCGAGGATTGGCCTTCCGGTACTGGCCGAACTCCCCTGGCGGAGCGAAGTGGCCCAGGCTCGAAGCCTGCGCTGGTCAAAGCTTTCGAAGGAAGCCAAAAAAGACGCCGATACCATTGCCGCCGAGATGGAGCTTGCCCTGGCTAGCCTGAAACCGGCTTCAGGGAGCTGATGCCATGCCTAGACCCGTAATAGAGCGCAGGCTCGGTGCCGCACCGCAGACACGGTACATAAAACCTGCGGGAATCCCTGCACGAACTCTTGAAGAAATAATCTTAGGTTTCGACGAGGCCGAAGCACTGAGGCTTGCGGATTTGGAAGGCCTGTATCAGGAGGCTGCCGCCCGTTCCATGGGGGTATCCAGGCAGACCTTCGGAAGAATTGTTGAAATAGCCCGACGCAAGGTCGCCGATGCCATTCTAAACGGCAAAGCCCTTCGAATAGAGGGGGGCGAGATTAATCTGGCGGATCAAGGAGAACTTAGTATGAAAATCGCTATTCCCTCCCGGGATGGTATGGTTGACGAGCATTTCGGCCATTGCAAGGAATTCCTAATCTTCAGGGTTGAAAAGGATAAGCTTGTGGAAGAGCAGGCTGTTCCCTCGCCGGCCGATTGCGGATGCAAATCCGGCATCGCCGCCGTGCTTGCCCGTTCGGGGGTAACCCACCTGGTGGGAGGACACATGGGCGAAGGAGCCTTCAGGGTTCTCCAGTCCCAGGGCATAAAAGTGGTTCGCGGTGCCACAGGGTCGGCTAAGGCCGCAGCCGAAGCCTTTGTCGCAGGAAACTTTTCCGACAGCGGCGAAGGCTGCGCCGGCCACGGCGAAGCCGGGCATGACTGCGCTCATTAAGTAAAGCCCGCCGCCCCTCGGTCTGCTAAAGAGCGGCTCCTACGGCGGCGGCGGCGTTTTTGATATCCTTGAGCCCAGAACCGGTCAGCATTATGACGACCCGCTGGCTGTGCCCAATGCTTTCTCTTACCTTCAGGTAACAGGCGAAGGCGCAGGCGCTGGAAGGTTCGGCGAAGAGTCCTGAGCTCGAGGCCAGTCTGCGCTGAGCCGCCGCTATCTGCGGGTCGCTGACGGTAACCGCCCTCCCGCCGTATTTAACCATTTTTTTTACCACAAAGCTGCCGTTGCGCGGCACATCAACAGATATGGAATCGGCCAACGTCTCGGAAGGAAGGGCGAGGAATTCTCCAGTGTCCAAGGCTCGCGCAATGGCGCTCGAGCCTTCGGCCTGGCTGGCCCAGAAAATAGGCATCTTCCGTACAAGACCGAGCGCAAGCATGTCTTCGAAGCCCTTTATCAGTCCTGATAGAATCACTCCGTCGCCAGTAGGCACGAAAACGTGATCGGGTGCGATAAAATGGCGCCTTGAACCGTCGCGTTCTCTTTTAAGATCGCGCAACGCAGCTGAAGCGTTGGCCGACGAAGCTAAATCCCTAGCGATCTCGAATGCGGCGGTTTTCTTGCCTTCGATCGTAAGAGGATTATAGGCAGTATTGCGGGAGAGCACTCCCGTAGCCTTCGAGTAGGCAAGGGAATCGTCGAAGGCCTTGTCGTAGGTTCCCTGCACTTCCACCAGTTCGCCGCCGTACTGCAGCACCTGGATTCGTTTGGCCGAAGGGGCCGAGGCTGGGACAAAAACCTTAACCTTGATTCCCGCCGCAGCGCCGACGCAGGCCATGCTGGAGGCAGCGTTTCCCGTGGAGGCGAGGGCGATTTCCTTAATGCCGTGTTTTACGGCGAAGGCGCCCACAAGCCAGCTCGCCCTGTCCTTAAACGAGCCCGAGGGATTGCATGTGTCGTCCTTGAGGTAGAGTCCAGGGGCGTCCAGCTCATCCCTCAGCCGCCTCGGCGCCCACAGCGGTGTATCGCCTACAGGCAGGGAGGGGAAGAACCGCTGTTCCACCGGAAGCGGGATGAGCCTGCCTTCCTCGGCGGCCTTCCGGTCGGCGTCGCCGCTGCCTGCCTCCCAGCGGCACTCCAGTACCCCCTCCAGGGGCTGGCCGGGCAGCGCGCTGCCGGCGCACTGATCGCAGAGGTAGCGGCCCGGTTCAATATCATAGGTTTTACCGCAGGAAGGACAGGCATAAAACCATCTCATACACGCTTTTCCAGGGCATAGGGGAGGGCAGCGTAGAAGGCGGAGCAGATTTCCAGATCCTCTATCCTGTTAACCTCGTTGGGAGCGTGGGCCTGGTCTTCGTCGCCGGGTCCGAACCCAATGCAGGGAATATTGTGACGTCCGCAGATAGCCACGCAGTTGGTGGAAAAGGTCCATTTGTCCACCACCGGCGGCCTGTTGAAAAGATCTCCGTAGGCTTCGACCCCAGCGCGCACCAGGGGGTGGTCGGCCTTGATCTTCCAGGTGGGGAAATACAGCTCCTGGGCATAGACCTTGCCCGTATAGGCTGGTTTTTTGTATTCGGGCATCGAGACGCTGAAGCTGTCCACTCCCGCCTCGCGGAGGGCTTTTTCCACCTGGGCAATGGCGATTTTGTCGTTTTCGCCCCAGGTAAGGCGCCGGTCGCAGTAAAGCATGGCCTGATCAGGCACGGCACACTGGCTGGGTCCCTGAACCTTGATCTGGGATACTGTGATAGTGCCCTTGCCCAGGAATTCATCCTCGTCGGGTTTGAGTTCGCTGTTCAGTTTTTCTATGGCCAGGGCTGCCCGGGCAGCCTTATAGGCCGCGGAGTCTCCCCGTTCCGGCGCCGAACCGTGGCAGGAACGGCCCCGTATATCGATCTGAATCTCCATTCTGCCCCTGTGTCCCCGATAGAGATGCAGCGATGTGGGTTCGGTGGAGACCGCAAACTCCGGCACACAACCTACCTCTTCGATCAGGTGCTACCAGCAGAGGCCGTCGCAGTCCTCTTCCAGAACGGTAAAGGAAAACCATACGGAAAAATCGCCTGAGTAGGCCAGATCCTTGAGAATCCGGGCTGCGCTGATCATGGCAGCGGCTCCGCCCAGCTGGTCAGTGGCGCCTCTGCCGTGGACAAGACCATCGGCGATTCTGCCGGAAAATACCGGGCTCTTCCATTGGGATTCATCGCCCACGCCTACGGTATCGATATGTGCGTCGAAGACAAGGTTTTTAGAGCCCTTTCCCACCCTGCCGATCAGTGAACCGAGACCGTCAATCCGCAGATCTTCCATCCCGGCTTCCTGGCAGAGCCGCTTTATAAGCTGAATTCTTTCTTTTTCCGTACCGCTGAAGGCGGGAACCTGAATCATGGCGCTGAGGTTTTTAGCGCTGTAGTCCCTGTACGTTCCTGCTTTGTCCAAGATTTTCTTAGCGATGTTCATATAATTCCTTCCATGTTTTTCCACAGGCGCCGGGCCTGCAGTCTTGCTTCTGCTTCAATCGTCTTTAGATCGAAGAGGGCTTGTCTATCTTTTATTCTAAGCTCTCCGTTCACCGCGACGCTCCGTACCGACCGAGAGCTTAGACCGAATGCCAAGTGACCAGCGATATTGCCCCCCTCCAGGGGAGTGGGGGGATCGTAGTCCCAGTGTACCAGATCGGCTGCAGCCCCGGCTTCAAGCCTGCCGAAGGAGCCGCCGAAATAGGCTTCCAGGAGGCGGTTGCCCCTGTCCAGACAGGCCAGGAAATCTCCGGGCCACCACGGCCCCTGGGACTCTCTGTGGCGGAATACGGCGAATTTGAATTCCTCCAGCATGTCGGATCCCATCCCGTCGGTGCCCAGGACTGCCTTGTCGTGCGTATGCAGCAGTCTGTTATAGCCGACAGCATTGTTCATATTGGATCGGGCATTGTGGGCGAGGTAGGCGCCCCGCTCGTTCATCAGCCCCACCTCCGCCGGAGAAAGCCAGAGGCCGTGGGCGATGATGCTTTTTTCGTTCAATGCCCGAACTTCTTCCAGTCTCGCGATCAGGTCCTTGCCGTAGCTGCGGTGGGAATCGGCGGGGTCAAAGCGGTCTTCGGCGAGATGGATATGGATACCTCTCCCGGTGGAACGCACCGCGTCGCCCAAAAGCTCCATGCTCTCCTGCCCCAGGGTAAAGCCGGCGTGGGCTCCCACGGCAGCCTCTGCCAATACATCCTGGCCTGCCGCCCGCGAGCGGTCGACCTCGGCGGCGAATCGCAGGTTTTCCCTGATTCCGGCCTTCATCCCCTCCCGGCCGTTTCTGTCGCTGGTTTCGTAGCAGAGGATCCCTCTGAGTCCCAGTTCTTCGAAGGCGGTTCTGAGAATCGACAGACTGCCATCGATGGCCGAGGGTCCGGCATGGTGATCCACCACCGAGGTCACCCCTGCAAAAAGGGCCTCTGCGCCGCCCGCCAGGGCGCTGGCTTTAAGGATCGGCAGGTCGATGGCCCTGTCCAGCCTCCACCAGAGATGCTGCAGAACCTGGACAAAATCCTTGGAGGGTTCTATCGCCGTGCTGATACCCCGGGAAAGGGCTGAGTAGAGGTGGTTGTGGGCGCAGACGAGACCGGGCGACAGATAGCCCCCCGAACCAACCCTCTTGGCCTGGGGGAAGCGTTTTCCCAGATCTTTGCCGAAGGCGGCGATCCGGCCTCTCTGTCCATCGCCCTCATGGGGTTCCCAGGCTGCGAGGTCAAGCGCTTCCGACACCGCCGGAGGATTAAAAGACAAAAGCCTCGTGTTTTCAAATAGGATCATGGACTAGTCTCCAGCAAATAAGAATGATTCCTGTACAGTTCCCGGGCAAGGGCGGCCATTGCGGCGGCTCCAGCCGGGGAATTGGCTCCGTTCCAGGCCGCATAGTCGAGGCGGATAGGCTTTTCTCCCGGATGAGCACGCAGCGTCAGGGATGGAAGACCGTCGAGGACAAAGGCAAAACCGGGATTGGTCGAGGCTTCCAGTTCCTCTACTGTATCGAAGAGTGTGGCTTTGTCCTTGTACGGGTCTCCCTGATAGGGGCAGAAGAAGCCGCAGTTGCCGCATTCGTTGCAGTATCTGTCCAGGTGGACTATCTGGGACCATTGGGAAAAGGGGCCCGGGGCTTCGATAAACACATTGGCCCTGTTTGGACAAACCTCGACGCAGCGCAAACAGGCGGAATCGCAGGCAAGGCAGCGCTCCGCTTCCCTGGCCGCGAAACGCTGATCCTGAGTATCTGGATCGCGAGGATCCAGGGAGAAGATCAATTCTCCCCTTCTTAAAAGCGATTCTTTTTTAGGCGCCAAGGCATGATAGTCTGCCTCGGGGAGGACTTTGCCGAGCTTTGCCAGAATAGCCCTCGCGGCGCTCCGCCCGTCGGCCTCCGCAGCGATGATCGATGAGGGCCCCCGGCGGGCATCGCCGCCGACATAGACAGCCTGGATCCCCGTCTCCATGCTCGAAGGATCAACCGAGGGCAGCATCCCTTCTCCGAATTCGACGCCCAGGGCCTTGAAGAAAGCGGGATCTGGAGCTTCGCCGATGGCCGCGACCAATAGGTCGCAGGGTATGTCCAGGCTTTCGCCGGTGGGAATTGGGCTGCGGCGTCCGGATCGGTCCTTTTCGCCCAGACGCATCTTTCTCAACCTGAGCCGCCCCGGGCTGGAGCCTTCGGGCAGGCTGAGTTCAAGAAGGGCAGGCGTTTCGCCGGACTTGTCCTTTTGGACAGGCTGCAAACCCGCTGCCTTCCGGGCTGTCCGTCCGTTGAGCTCTCCGGCCTCCGCCAGGGCATTTTCAAGCTCCTCGAGGTCAGCGGGCATTTCCTTCCTCGTCCTTCTGTAGGAGAGAAGAACCTGCTCAACACCATCGATGCGGGTTGCCGCCCTGAGGGCATCGCAGGCTGTGTTGCCGCCCCCGGCCACGACAAGCCGACGCACTGATTTCATGAACTCCGTACGGCCTGTATGAAAACTCCTTAGAAATTCCAAAGCGCCCATAACCTTGAGGCCCTTGCCCTCCAGCGGAATTGTCTTTTCCTTGTATGCTCCCGTTGCGATAAAGAAGAAAGAATAACCCTGGCGCTTAAGGTTCTCCAGAGACTCGATCTTGCTGTTGAACTCGAACTCGACTCCCAGCGCCGCAATCCGGTCCATGTCGCGCTTGATCGTTTGACTGGGAATGCGGAAGGGTGGTATGAGCTGGACGGGTACGCCGCCCGGGGCCGGACCCGCCTCAAAAACCCTAACCCTGGCGCCCGCCAAGGCGAGGTGGTAGGCGCAGGAGAGGCCGGCGGGTCCGGCCCCTATCACCGCGACAGCCGCTGGTTCAGGAACGGCATCGCCAACAGCCGATCCTCCTGCTCCGAGAGCGACCGCTTCCGGCTCGAGAGCCTTAACCTGCAGTGCCGATGCAGCCTCTGCGGCCTTTTTAACATCCCTGATCAGGACAGGTCCTTCGTAGTCGTTCCTTGAACAATGTTCCTGACATACATGGTCGCAGAGGCTTCCTGTGATGCCGGGAAGCGGATTGTCCGAGAGCACCGTCGCCAAGGCCTGATCGGCCTCGCCCCGACCCATCGATTCTATGTACGAGGGCACTTTCTGACCCACCGGGCAGGCGGCTATGCAGGGCGCCGCGTAACAGTCGAAGAGTGGCAGCTTTTTTTCTATCGAGGCATGGCCTTTTTTCCAGTCTCCCCTGTATTCGGGGCGGGAAAGAACCTCCTGGGCAAGCGACTCAAGAGCTTGAGGGTCCCTTTGTCCCTGTTCCAGGGGCAGGGGCAGGGCTTCCGCGGCCAGTTTGGCTATCTGTACAAGGCGCAGGTAGCCGCCGGGCTTGAGGATGTCGGTAACCAGGGTGAGAGGACCTAAGCCCGCCTTGATGAGCTTTCCCGCGTTGAAGGCCGAAACGCCTCCGCAGTAAGAAAAGCGAGGCGCCGCATCTCCCAGGGCTGAAGAAAGCGAGGCGGCCAGATTGAGGGTAAGCGGCAGCAGGGCGCGTCCAGACATATAGCGCTCGCCGCCGGGCAGTCTTTCTCCATCGTTCTGGTTGGCGAGGGTGTTGGAGAGCTTTATGCCGAATCGCCTTCCCTTTGCCCGGGCTGCCTCGGCAAGTCTTTTGCAGAGTTCGATCGCCTGGCCCATCTGGAGATCCTGCTCGAAGCTCTCTCGCTTCAGAACGATGCCTTCCCAACCCAAATTGTCGAGGATTGAACGGGCTTTGTCATAGCCGATCAGTGTGGGATTGAGTTTGATATAGGTGTCGAAGCCTTTTTCCTGAATCAGGTAGAGGCCGATTTTTTCGATTTCTTCAGGAGGACAGCCGTGCATGGTCGATAGGGTGACCGAGTGCACCGGCCTTACCGGCATATGAGCCGCGATATGACGGGCCTTTTCCGCCGCCGCCTCTCCGAAGGCCGAGGCGAAGACCGGACCGCGGATAAATGCGTCCAACGTTTCCAAAGCCTGGGCCCAGTAAGGATGGATCTCCGGCCTGCGCATGCCTTCTATAAAAGCGTCCATCCTTTGGCCTTTAATTCCCTCAAGACTGTAGCCTACCGACATATTAAAAAAGAAATCGCTGGGTTTTCGGGACCAGAGGAAGGCGAACAGATGGAGGACGATCCAAGCGTTCAGATACTCTCTCCGCGCTTCGTCCAAGCTCAGTTCGGTGGACCACTCCACATTCTGTCCTTCGTCCAGGGCGTCTATGCAGGGCTTGTCCAGTTCCAGACGGTCTTTGGCCTGAACGGTTTTCAATTCGAAGACCCTGGCGCCCGCCAGGTAGGCGGCGAGCATATTGGGAGCGATCTGCGTATGGGGTCCGGCGGCAGGGCCAACGGGAAGGCTAGCCCTGCCCGACATGACTCCTAAGCCCGGACTCTCCGCCTCGGCCTCGAAGACCGTGTCGAAAAGGGCTGCGGGAATCTCGAAGATAGAAGATTTTGCCTTGTACTCTCCCGCCGCCCGGTTGAGAACGCTGCTGAGCGAACTCGGTTTCATCACTTTTTTCATTATTTATATCCCCATGTAATAAATCTTCCGCTCCCCGGGGGAGCGATAATGCCTGTTTTGCCATCGTTCTTGCCAAGAAAAATCCCTGCCCTTCCCTGACCGCCTGAAAGTCTCGGACTGGAAAACACGCAGCTTCCCCTCACGAAGGTCCCGGCCACAGAACCGGCGAGCCGCATGCCCGTAAATGGACTGATTGTATTCTTGCACAGCATCCGGCCTGCTTCAACCAAGGTGCTAGCCTCGGGATCCACCAGCACAAAATCTGCGTCTTTCCCCGGGCTTATGGAGCCTTTTCCGCCTGAAAGACCGTAGCGCTCGGCTGCGGCGCCGGCTGTCGCACGCAAAAAGCGCTGAAGGTCCAGCCGCTTTGCCAGGAGACCTTCCGAAAGCAGGTAGGGGAAGAGCATCCCCGTTCCGGGTATGCCTCCGTAGGCGCTCATGGGGTCGTTTGTGAATTTTTCATACTCCGGCGCCCCCGCGTGGTCCGATGAGACAAAATCGATCTCGCCCGATGCCAGGAGCTTCCAGAGCAGGGCTTTTTGCCCGGGTTCCTTGACCGGAGGCGCCGTCTTGAGGGCTGAGCCGAGGAGTTCGAAATCCTCCTCGTCGAAGGCAAGATAATGGGCGCAGGTTTCGCAGGATGCGCCGGCGGCATCGACCATCAGGGCGGCCTGGGCTGTGCTGACATGGACGATATGGAGGACAGAAGCCCTGGGGCCGGCTAAGCGCAAGGCCGTTGCGCATGCGGCGGTCTCGGCCTCCATCGGCCGGGAAGCGTAATAATCCCTCCAGTGCTGGGACTCCCTCGGCGCCGGCCCTCCCATGTAATGAAACCTCGGCACAGCCCTGAGCTTCGAGAGCTGGGCTTCAGCGGATTTGAGCTCCGGCTGCCTTTCCTTGGCCAGTCGAGCCTCGGCTTTTGCGATGACCTTTGGATCCTCGGCGTGGAGGAGCAGGGGCCTCCCGGCTTCTGCGCAGGCCTGTACCGCCAGGGCGAACTGCCTTTCGGAAACCGCGGCAAAGCTCTCCATGCCGGATATGAAATAGCACTTGAAGCCTAAAACCTCTGAACTCAAAGAGTCTATCGTCTCGGCGATTGCCGTATCGTCGCTCTTTCCGTTTATGCCGCCGAAAAAACCAAAATCCACCACCGCCGATGCGGAGACCGCCGCAAGTTTCCGCTTGAGATTCTCAAGGCTCGTCACCGGCGGGATGGAGGTACAGGGCATGTCGATGACTGTGGTAACCCCGCCCCGGGCAGCCTCGGAGCTGCCGTGAAGAAAATCTTCCCGGTGGGTAAAACCGGGTTCGTCAAAGTGGACATGGGGATCGATAGCCCCGGGGAAGAGGAGGAGTCCCCGGGCATCTACACTGTCCTGCCCCGACAGCGGGGAGTCTTCGGCGCTAAAGGATCCGGGGTTGCCGATTTTTTTAATTTTTCCGTTTTTTACCAGTATGTCGACCCGCTTGAACTCAGATTCCCCCGGCAGGGCAGCCAGGGCTTCTTTGACTATCACAAGGCCCTCCCCATGAGAAAAGCCTCTATCTTCTCGGGAATAAAGGGTATGTCATAGCTAGTTTTTCCCTCAGGCTTCGCCGCCCTGAGGGCTTCGAGCAGGGCGAAATAGGCGGCCAGACCGTACTGCAGCGGGGGTTCCCCGACTGCCTTGGAATTAAAGGGAGTCAGAGGGTTTTCCCTGCCTGGCAGAATCTCCACCACGAGTTTTTCCGGCATGAAGGAAATATCCGGCAGCTTGTAGGTGGAAAGGCTGTCAGAAAGCAGCCGTCCGTCGGAGGAAAAGCGAAGATCCTCCAGGAGTGTCCAGCCCAGCCCCTGGGCAAAGGCTCCTTCGATCTGGCCCAGATCCACCTTTTCGTCCAGACTGTTGCCCGAATCGTGGACGATCCAGGCGGATTCGAGCTTGCAGCGAGCCCTGAGAACATCCAGCCGCACCACAACACAGGCTGCCCCGTAAACATGGTAGGCGAAAGGAGTGCCCCGTTCGGTTTTCATATCGTAGAAAAGCCCCGGCGTGGCATAGAAGCCGTGGGCCGAGAGGTCGATGCGGGATCCGTGAGCCGCTTCCACCAGCTCCTTCCAGCCCATGCCGGTGTCCTTGCCTTTTCGCTGCAGCCTGCCTTCGCCGATGCCGAGCTCCTGTGCCGGGGCGGAGAGCAGTTGCGCGGCCTTTGCTTTGAGCCTGGCCAGTATCTCCTCGCAGGCAGCCTTGGCGGCCATGCCGTTGAGATCGCTGCCTGTACTGGCAGCGGTGGGAACTGTGTTGGCAACGGTAAGGGTGCTGGTCCTCTCAACCCTGATCCAATCCAGGGGGATCCCCAGGGTCCTGGCGGCGATCACGCCGATCTTGCGCGAGACCTGCTGCCCCATCTCGATCGCCCCGGTGGACACGAGGACCGAGCCGTCCTGATACACATGGACAAGGGCTCCCGCCTGATTCATGGGGAGTTTTGTGAAGGAAATTCCGAAACAGACCGGCAACAGCGCCGCTCCCTTTTTTTCCCATTTGTGGATGGCGTTAAATTCCTTTATTTCGGCTTTCAGCCTATCCCAGGCTGCTGCCTCCATAAGCCGGCCGAAGGCTTCCTCGGCCCTCACGGATTTCATCGGCATCCCGAAGTAGCTTGAATCTCCCTCCCTGTAGAGGTTTTTTCGCTGCAGCTCTTCCCGCGGCAGCGCCATTGCCTGGGCGAGGGCGTCCAGGGCAGCCTCGAACACGAAAAAAGCCTGGGGAGCCCCGAAGCCCCTGAAGGCGGTGAAGGAGGGGAGGTTGGTCCTGCACATGTGACCGGTCACCTTGCCGTTGGGCACCCGGTAGGATCCCGTGGCGTGGAGGAGGGTCCTGGCCAGGATGGCGGGGGAGAGGTCGCAGCTGCAGCCCGAGTTCTGGAAGTACTCGGCCTGGAAGGCAAGGATGCGGCCGTCCTTGTCGGCGCCGATTTTAAAGTCGCTTGTGTAGGGGTGGCGCTTTCCCGTAGCCCTGAGGTCGGTCTTGCGGTCCAGGTAGAGTTTGACAGGCTTGCCCGAGACTCGGGCTCCCAAGGCGGCCAGGCTTGCCCAGAGCGCTGCCTGGTCCTCCTTGCCGCCGAAGGCTCCGCCCAGTCTGCGGGCTTCCACCTCCACCTTGTTCATGGGAAGGCCCAGGCTACGGGCAAGGGCCCGCTGAACCCCCGTCGGACTCTGGCTGCTGGAAATCACGAAGACTGTTCCGTTGTCCCGCAGTTCGGCGTAGGCCCCCTGGGTTTCCAGGTAGACATGCTCCTGGCCGCCCGAGTCGACCCTGCCGGATACGACAAAGCTGCAGCCGTCGAAGCTTTTTTCTGCGTCGCCCCAGGCTATGGTTCTGGAAGGAAGTATAAAGTCGCCGGCAACGGCCGCCGCCCTGGGATCGGTTTGCGCAGGCAACGCTTCCCAGTCGATGGCCAGGGCGGCGGCCGCCTTGCGGGCCAGCTGTCCTGTTTTAGCCAGGACCAGGGCGATGGGCTGGCCCCAGTATTCCCATTCTCCTTCGGGCAAAACCGGCTCGTCGGGCCTGGTAAAGCCGATCTGGTTTTCTCCCGGCACATCCGCCGCGCTCAGGACCCTCACCGAGGGATCCAGGGCCAGGGCGGCGCCTGTGTCCATGGAAAGGATTCTTCCTCTGGCGCTCTCTGAAAGACGTACAGCCCCGTGGAGGCAGTCCTTCGGCTCAGGAAGATCGTCGATGTATTTAGTCTCGCCCCGCAGGTGTCCGATGGATTCGTCGATCGTTTTCATGGCTCAAGCTCCTCGGCGATGCCTTCCCGGGCAAAAAAACGGAGAAAGTGAGCCTGAATGAGTCGCCCGATCATGGATCGCCGGTACGAGGCGGAGCCCCTCACGTCGTCGATGGGCCGCACTTCTTCCTCGGCGAGTTTTTTAACCTTTCGGCAGAGCTCCCCAAGGTCCTTCGCCGTCGCCCCCTTGATACGGCTTCCCTCCATTGCCGAGGCTGCCTTGCCCAGGAGAAGGGGGATTTCCGCTACCCCTCCGGCGCTTATGCGTACCGAGCGGGCGAAGGCATCGTCCATTCTGAATGACATGGCGGTATTGACCGCGGCAATATCCAGGTTGTCCCGTTTTGCTGCTTTTTCGAAGGAGAAGAAGAGTCTGCCCCCCCGGGCTCCAAAGCCTATGCCTCCCTCGAAGCGTCCCGAGAGGGATTCTCCCCCCTGCTCCCCGTCATAGGATCCCGAGCCGGTGAATTCCGAGCCCTCGCTGCTGGCGGGGATCAATACTGCGGCCACGAACTCCCCGGACTTAAGTGCGGTTTGCTTATAGCCTGTGAAGAAGGTATCCAGGCTCAGCCGTCGTATCTCCCGGCTCGTTCCCGATCGGCTTTCGAGTTCCAGCCAGGCCCCCAGGCCCAGGAGCATGGCGCTCATATCGGCCACCGGCGAGGCATTGACGATATTGCCCCCCAGGGTGGCGAGATTTCTTACCAGCATGCTGGCGAATTGGGTTTCAAATTGCTCGATTCCCGGGACATTTTCCCGTACCGCTTCTGAGGCGAAAAAATCGCTTATCCGCAGCGCGGCCCCCAGGCGAAGCCATAGCCTTCCCTCGGCATCCACCCTCGAGATATCCGAATAACTCTTCAAGGAACCGAGCAGCAAGGGAGAAAAACCCTCTTCCGGCTCCGGGTTTCGCACATAAAAATCCGTACCGCCCCCCAGGACGGTCCGAGCCTCGGCAGAGCAGTCCTCGGTGGGTTTTCCTGTGTCGGCGAGCAGTTCGGCGGCGGAATCGGCATACTCCAGGACCGAGGCGGGAAGCACCGAACGTTCCACAAGGATTCGAAGTCTTGCCATTCGATCGGCGGGCAGGTCGGCGAATTCCCTTACCAACCGCTCCGCGGCCCTGCGTATCGCCCCGTACCCTGTGCAGCGGCAGAGATTGCCGTCCACAGCCTTAAGCGCTCCGGAAATATCCAGCCGCTCAGATTCTGCCAGCCAGGCGCTGAGGCTGATAATGAAGCCTGGGCTGCAAAAACCGCACTGGCTGGCGTTCTCTTCCAGAAAGGCCCTCATGACAGGACTCAAGCCCCCGGGTACCGATGCCAGCCCTTCAATGGTGATCAGATGCTTTCCCGCCAGATCGCCCAAAGCCAGGAGGCAGGAGGGCAGAGCCCTGTAGCGTGGAATCCGGCTCAGCCGCTCCCCGGCCGAAACCCCGGACCTGCTGCCTCCCAAGCCGGCTGGGCCGGGCTGAGGCAGCCAATCTTGCGATGTGGCCGGCATAAGCTCGCCAAGCATCACGGCGCAGGCTCCGCAGTCACCTTCGCGGCAGCCCTCCTTGGTTCCTTTGAGGCCCAGTTCCTGGCGGATAAAGTCCAGGGCCGGCTGGCCGGAGGAAGTCTCAGGATTCACCCATGCGTTATTGACCAAAACCTTCATTCAACCGCCCCTTTTACATGCTCAATCGTAGCTTGCCCTTCAACGTACAGACTTACAGGGACAAAGCGATCCACATCGATCAGTCCAGCGTCGGTGATCTTGAGGCTGGGCATTACCGGCAAAGCCATAAACGAGAGGGTCATGAGCGGTGAGTCATTGAGGATTCCCTCTTTAATAAAAAGCTCCTCGAAACTTCTCAGTCTGCCGATTACAAAATCGGCGTCCCTGTCGCTCATGAGGCCGGCCACCGGCAGAGGGAGGTCCAGGAGGACCTCGTCGCCCACCGCGTACACAAGTCCGCCCTTTAACTTGTTCAGGTGTTTCGCAGCCTTGAAGATCGACCTGTCGTCCACTCCCGCAACGATCATGTTATGCGAATCGTGGCTGATTGTCCCGCCGATAGCCCCCCGGCGCAGGCCCATTCCCCGGATAAAGCCCTTGCCGATACGTCCCGAACCCGAATGCCGTTCGATGACGAATATCTTGATCAGATCCCGCCGGGTGTCCGCGACGCAGAGGCCGTTCTCTACCTTGGGGTATTCCTGACTGCTCCCGGTTATGATCGAACCGGACTTGGCTTCGATAACCCGAATGGGGCAGGCCTTGTCGGGTATGGAAAAATCCTCGGCGGAAAGCAATTTGAGATTGACCGAATCCCGGATAGGCATAGGTTTTGCGGTGAAGTCCTCCAGAAGCCGGCCGTTTTCTGCGATGAGCTTGCCCGCCTTGAATACCTTTTCCGCCCTGAAATTCTCAAAGGAAGAGAATATGACAAAGTCGGCCTTGCGTCCCGGGGCAATCGCTCCCACTCCACCCATGTCAAACCACTGGGATGCGTTGAGTGAGGCGATTCTGAACGCGTCCACCGGGGCGACTCCTCCGGCGAGCAGCAGGCGCAGGGCATGGTCCATGTGGCCTTCGTCCCGCAGATCGTTGGGGTGCCTGTCGTCTGAACAGATCATAAAGCGGGAGATCGCCTGGGGGCTTACCGCGGGAAGGAGATGCTTAAGGTCCTTGGCGGTGGATCCCTCCCGCAGCATGATGTACATGCCTTTGGAGAGTTTTTCACTGGCCTCTTCAACGGTGGTGCATTCATGGTCCGAGCCTATGCCCGCCATTATATAGGCCGAGAGATCCATCCCGGAGAGTCCCGGCGCATGGCCGTCGATAGGTCTTCGGGCGCTGGAAAAAAAGGCGATTTTGTCCATCAGGCTTCTGTCTTTCGCCAGAACCCCCGGGTAGTTCATCACCTCCCCAAGGCCGAGCACCCTCTCGTCATGGAGAAAGGGGTACATGTCCGATGCGTTGAGGGCGGCGCCGGAGGTATCGAATTCCGTCGCCGGTACGCAGGAAGGAACCATAAAGAAAATGTCCAGCGGGAGTCCCTCTGAGGCGCTGAGCATAAAGCGCATGCCGTCGTATCCCAGTACATTGACGATTTCATGGGGATCGGCGACCACCGTGGTGGTTCCTCTGGGCAGGACTATCTTGGCGTATTCGGCTGGAGTGAGGAGAGAAGATTCGATATGGACATGGGCGTCGATGAGGCCGGGAGCCAGATACGCGCCCCCCAGGTCCAGGGTTTCCCGGGCTTCGTGATTGTCGTTTAGCCCTACGACAAAATCGTTTTTAATGGAAACGCTGGCATTATCGATTATGCGGCCGCCCAGGACATCCACAACACTGCAGCCTGTCAGCGTAAGGTCGCAGAGCGATCGGCCGGCCGCTGAGTCGATAAGCTCCTTATCCATTGCTCCCTCCTGTTTGGTTGCCTGCAGGCCTTTCATGATAGCTGCAAACAGGGTGGGGCGCAATGATTTTTTCCCGCTGGATTGCCTACTTGTCTTCCCGCATATAGGCCTGACTCAGGGCGGCGGGGGCCCCCACCTTCTTTGAGAGGGCTTCCCACCAGGTCATCAGCACAAGAACCGCTATGGTGCCCAAATAGGGCAGCATGTTTAAAAAGGCAGCAGGTATATTTGTGCCTGAGGCCTGAAGCCTGAACTGTACGGCATTGATTCCGCCAAAGAGAAGGGCGCCCCAGAGGGAGCGGGCGGGGTTCCACATGGAGAAAATCACCAGGGCTACCACGATCCATCCTCGACCACCGGTAATGTTCTCGGCCCAGCCCGGGGTGTAGGAGAGCGAGAGATGGGCGCCGCCCAGGGCGATGAAGACGCCGCCTAAAATGGTGTAGAAATACTTTGCCTTGATGACGTCGATCCCCATGGCATCGGCGGTTTGGGGATCCTCTCCGATGGAACGGAGCCAGAGCCCGGGTCTTGTCTTGTAGAGGAAAAACCAGCTCAAGGGTATGAGAATATAGACCAGATAGGTCAGAAGGTCCTGATTTGCCAGGGCAGAGAGGATGGGAACCTCCCTGAGAGCTTCGAAGGATGCGGGCATGAAGCGGGCGCCCTTAAGGCCTACCAGTCTGAAGTTGTTGGCGGCGGGGCCGAGGCGCTGGCCCAGGAAGCTGGCAAAACCGCTGCCAAAGAGGGTAATGGAAAGGCCAGAAACAACCTGGTTAGCTCGCATAGTAACGGTGAGAAAGGCGTGGAGGGCAGCCATGGCCGCGCCTACCGCCGCCGCCACCAAGAGAGCGATAAAGAGGTTCTGCGTATAGAAGGAAGCTGCGAATCCTGTAACCGCGCTCATGAGCATAATACCTTCGATGCCCAGATTGAGAATTCCCGCACGCTCGGTGAAGATCTCGCCGATGGTGGCGAAGACTAAGCTGGTGCCCGCCCGAATGGTTATCGCCAGTATCGATGTAATCATGTCCATCATGCTTCTCCTTCGGCGCAAGTACCATTGCTCTGCCTGGATTTCCTGCCCAGGATCCGTATCCGGTACTCGGTGAACAGCGAGCCGGCCAGCATGGGAAAGAGAATGAGACCCTGCATCACCGTACCCATGGCCGAGGGCAACCCCATCATCATCTGCACCTGGTCGCCGCCGACGAGAATCCCGCCCATGAGCAGGGCTACGAAGGGAATCGCCAGGGGGTTGAGCTGGGACATCCAGGCTATGATGATGGCGGTGAAGCCGTAACCCAGATTCAAGCCTTGCTGGAGGCGGTGGGAGA
>JAVEYV010000012.1:0-18074 GCA_034003305.1 Spirochaetia bacterium
GTCCATGGTCAGGGGAGGTTTTTTCCCCGCGCCAACGGAGGAAGAGCGTCGACGCAGGATCGAAGACAATCTGGCGCTCCTTAATGCGACCGCCGAGCTGGAAGCCCCGATGGTGGTCCTCGTCTGCGGCGCAGATCCGCGGGTGCAGCTTGCGGAGGCCCGAAAGCAGGTGAGGGCGGGAATCGAGGCTATTCTGCCTGAAGCCGAGCGGCTGGGCATACGGTTGGCTATCGAACCTCTGCATCCTGTGTATGCCGACCTGCGTTCGGTGGTTAATACGATGGCTCAGGCCAACGACCTCTGCGAGGCTATCGCCCATCCCAGCCTCGGGGTTGCCGTGGATGTTTATCATGTGTGGTGGGATCCCGAGCTTAAACAGGAAATCGAGCGTTGCGGCAAAATGGGCAGGATTTTCGCCTTTCACGTCTGCGACTGGAAAACCCCTCCGGAGGATCTTTTAAACGACCGGGGTCTCATGGGCGAGGGATGCATTAATATTCCGCTGATCAGAAGCTGGGTTGAAGCCTCGGGCTTCTCCGGTTTCGTTGAGGTGGAGATATTTTCACACCGCTACTGGTCCATGGATCAGGATGTCTATCTGGGAATGATTAAAAAGGCTTGGGAGGAAAAGGTATGAGCGATAGAACAATCGGTATAATAATGAACGGCGTGACCGGGCGCATGGGAACCAACCAGCACCTGGTCCGATCCATTCTCGCCATACGCGATTCCGGCGGGGTCAGGCTTAAGGATGGCAGCAGGCTGGTGCCTGAACCGGTGCTGGTAGGCAGGGACGAGCGAAAGCTGGCTGCCCTGGCGAAGACCTATTCGGTGGATTCCTATACTACCGATTTGGATGCCGCCCTGGCCGAACCGGCGAATGAGATTTATTTCGATTCCCAGACGACTTTGCAGCGTTCCATCGGCATTGCCAGGGCGGTGGAGGCCGGAAAAGCTATCTACTGCGAAAAGCCCACCGCTACCACGACCGCGGAAGCCCTGCGCCTCTACAAGTTAGCCGAGGCCGCCGGGGTCAAGCATGGGGTTGTGCAGGACAAGCTCTGGCTGCCCGGACTGCTCAAGCTCAAATACCTCATCGACACGGGATTTTTCGGCCGCATCCTCTCGGTGCGGGGCGAGTTCGGCTATTGGGTATTCGACGGCTATTCCCAGCCCTGCCAGCGTCCTTCCTGGAATTACCGTTCCGAGGACGGCGGCGGCATCATGATTGATATGTTCTGCCACTGGCGCTACGTGATCGACAATATCTTCGGCGACATCAAGGCTCTTTCCGCCATCGGCGCCACCCACATCGACAAGAGGCTGGACGAGCGGGGCAGGGAGTATACCTGTACCGCCGAAGACGCTGCCTACGGCACCTTCGAGCTTGAAAACGGCATTATCTGCCACTTCAACTCCTCCTGGGCTGTACGGGTTCGCCGGGACGATCTTTTTGTAATGCAGGTTGACGGCACCGAGGGCTCGGCGGTAGCGGGCCTGCGGGAGTGCTATATCCAGGACGAGGCCATGACGCCCAAGCCTGTCTGGAATCCGGATATCGCAAGCCCAATCGACTATTACGAAAATTGGTCCAAGATGCCCACCCGGGATGAAGCGGACAACGCGTTCAAGGTGCAGTGGGAAAAGTTCCTCCTCCACGTAGCCCAGGATGACCCCTTCCGCTGGGGTCTGCTGGAAGGCGCCAAGGGCGTTCAGTTGGCCGAACTGGGGCTGGAGAGCTGGAAAAAGCGCCGCTGGGTGGAGGTGCCGAAACTGGTTTGATTTATTTTTGCCAGGATACCAGGAATCCCAGGATCTACAGGATCAGCGCCTTGAGATAGTGTCCTGCAGGGTTCCCATCGGGCAGATCGCGCACCAGGAACGGGGTTTGAAGAAGAAGCCGAGAATCAGTCCCGCCGACAGGGAAAGGACGCAGAGCACCCAAAAAACTGTTCCGATGCCTTGAATGCTGCCTCCGGTGCGAGCCAGGTTGCCGATCACGCAGAACAACATCGATCCGCAGAGAAGCCTGCGGAACTTGATGGAAAGCATGAATTTGGGCAGTGCCCTGCGTTTGGTTGTTCCCCGCATGATATAGCCCAACGCTTTTCCCCTGGGACAGAGAGTGGAGCAGAAGGACCTGGGTTTTCTTCGGGTCATGATTATGGCCGTTACCATGAGGGCGGCCAGGGCAAGGCCGAGTATCGGGACAAAGATGCCGCCGATGGCGATAAAAAAGACAAAGATGGTGGCTGCTATCTCGAATGTTGGTTTTTTCAGGTTGCTCTGGGCAGAGGGCTTCATGTGCTTATTATATTAGAAAAACAATATATAGACAAGAGAAAGGCAGAACCACAGGACCTTTGAGCGGCACGGCATGCATTAAGGTCGTAAATGCGCCGATGAGACCAGCCCTGCCGCTGCGAATGCCCAGGACGCGCCAGAGCGCCCGAGCCTCGGCCTGTGAAAATAATGAGTGTCGTCGCTATGAACTCATACTACCCCAGCCGGGGCTGCAGCGCATATACTGAATGCCTATGAAATCCTGCATATATGAAGACGAGGCTATCTATCAAATCTATCTTCGAAACTTTACCGACCAGGGTACATTCGCCGCCGCGATTCCCCGTTTGCCCGAGATCGCGGGCTTGGGCTTCCAATGGATACTCCTCACGCCCATCCACCCCATAGGCCGCGCGGCACGCAAGGGCGGCCTGGGATCACCCTATGCCATCGCCGATTATGAGGCGGTCGATCCGGAATTGGGGACGATGGATGATTTTCTCGATTTTACTGCCGAAGCCCATGCCTTGGGCTTGAAGGTGCTGATGGATGTGGTGTTCAACCACTGCGCGCCCGACTCGGTGCTGGCCAGGGAACACCCGGAATATTTCATGCTGGAAGGCCAGGCTCCGGCGGCCCAGCGGGGCGAGCTGGAACAGCCTCCGCAGGGTTCCAGGCTGGGGCGCAAATGCGAGTATTGGTCCGATGTGGCGGATTTCGATTTCAGCTCTTCGCCCGCTTTATGGATGGAGCTGGTGTCGGTGCTTCAGTTCTGGCGCGACAAGGGGATAGACGGCTTCCGCTGCGATGTGGCGTCCATGGTGCCTATAGCGTTCTGGAAGCATGCCCGGCAAAAGCTGAACCAGTACGATCCCGGGTCGCGCAGGGAGCTTCACCCCCTGCTATGGATCGCCGAATCGGTGCAGCCCTCCTTTCTGCGAAGCCTCAGGCAGCGGGGTTTTGGCGCCTGGTCGGAGCCGGAACTCCATGCTGTCTTCGACCTCAGCTACGATTACGACGGCTGGGAAAGGCTGGAGAAAGTATGGGCCGGCTCGCTGCCTGCCTCGGCTTACCTGGACTATCTGCAAGTGCAGGAATCACTTTATCCAGCCGGCGCATTGAAGCTGCGCTTTATTGAAAACCACGATCAAAAGCGGGCGGCGGCGCGTTTTGTCACCCCCTCCCGATTGAGGGCCTGGACCCTGGCGATTTTTTTCCTTCCCGGAATTATTCTGGCCTACATGGGACAGGAAGCTGCCCTCGAACACAGGCCGTCGCTCTTTGATAAAGATCCCCTGGACCGGGCCGAGGGAGACGAAACTTTCAGGCTGTGGTTCGGGGCGTTGATGAAGGCCTTGAAGGGGATTAAGCGCAATGCCCCCTTCTTCAGCTACCGCGAGCTGGCCAGGGGCGTTTTTATCATGGAGCGCCGTATTTGGCCTGCCGATGCCCGGCCAAAGTACGCAGCCCTGGTAAACCTCGAGGGCTGGAACAGGCCTGTCAGCCTGCCGGAACCTCTTGCGGGAAGGGAGCTCTTGAGCGGCGATTCGGTGGATTACGGCGAACAAGCGCTATTGTTCGAAGAACCGGTAATTGTTGAGCTCTAGTTCCACAGATTTCAGAAGATAAAAAAGGCGGCCGCCGGGCCGCCTTTTTTATCAATCTTTTATTCCGGTGAATTCTTTGTTAAAAACCGGCGTCCTCGTTCATCAGAATAATCTTGATCCTGCCGGGCTGGACTTCCTTGTTGAGGATGAGAACCTTGGAGGGATAGGTGCTGAAGGTTTCAGGAAGGCCATAGGCAGATCGGGCCCGCGCGCTCTCCTGGGGAACCACATGCTGGACCAGCCGGTCCCAGGCTTCATCCAGTCCGGGTACAATTTTTTTGGTGCTGACGACGAAAATCACCGTACCCGCTCCGTAGGTATAGGCGGGAAGCTGGCTGCCGGTCAGGGAGGCAACCAGGAGCTTGCCGCTCTGGGTTACCGCATGGACCGAGCCGACGGACACATCGGGGCTGGCGCCGAGTTTGCGCATCGCGCGTCCCTGGGTTTTGCCGTCCATGGCATTCAGCGCGCCGCGCACCGATTCGTAGCGCCCCGATGTATCGATCTCTTTGCCCAAACCGATGGAATCCACGGTGACCGACGTCATCACAAATACCTCCGACTTCTCGGGGATCAGCTTCAGCGCCGCTTCCTTGGCTTCCTTGGCGCCAGATACTACAACAACTTCAAATCCGTTCTCTCTCAGGGAGGAGGCGGTTTTTCCCACTATTTCTTTTGCGGGCAGTTTATTCCATTCACTCACAAGGATCTCCTTTGTACTTTGTATTATTAATATATATAAAAATTATTATAAAAGAAACTAGCGGCACCAGTTTCTTGCTATAACCTATGCACTTGCGAGTATCAAAAAGGTGGGGGATAATCAGGTCTCAGCAGGAATAAAAATTGGAGGCTGCTTGTGCGAAGCAGGGCTGTTTTGATGCGTCTTATTGCTGTGGCTTGCCTCCTGTGCTCTGCGTTCCTGGCTGGGGCGCAGGCAAATTCTCAGGCGATGGAACTATCAGCCTTTCTGGACAGCATGACGGCCGATTACTACAAGCCTTCGATGACTGCCGCGCTGGGAAGCTTTACCTATGCCGACACTCAATTGCCGACCCCTTTTTCGCGCTGGCTGGAGGATGAACTGCGGCTGGCGCTCGCGAAAACCGCCAAGATTAGGCTTTTCGACAAGCAGGTGGCCGCTGCGATGGATCCGTCCATACGCGCTATGTACAAGGATTTTTTCGGCGCCGAGACGGTGGATTCGCTTATCTACGGCAAGTATAAGAGCGGCAGCGACTCCGTCTATGTAACGATTTCAATGACCGACCTGACGACAGGACAGTTGATAGCTGAGAGACCTGTGGTTTTCGCAGCGCCACAGCTTCCCGAGGATTTGAGGGTAGCTCCGACGGTTCAGACCCTGCAGGCGGTCTCTAGCCTCGCCTCGCTGGGCGGCGGAGATGCCTCTAATTCGACATTCACCCTCTCCATGGTCACCGATCGCGGTATTGGAGCCACCTACCGCGACGGAGAAAACCTCTCGCTTCTTATTGCCTGCAGCCAGGATGCATACCTGAAAATCTACCATGTGAACGTTAACGGTGTCACACAACTTATATGGCCAAATCGCTTTGGCGGATCGGGGCGGATCGCCAAGGACCAGGCAATGCGGTTTCCCGCGGAGAGCGACCCCTTTGCCTATAAACTCGGCGCACCCTACGGAACCGAGTATATAAAGGCGATAGCGTCACTGACGCCTTTCCAGACCATGGAACCGGACTTTTCAGACCTGGCCGGCACTGCGGGCGAAGCGATTACCCGGGGAATGTCGGTGGTTGCTGTTGGCGCCTCCAGCCGGGCCGAAGCCTTGGCGGTGTACGAGATTTTGCCCTGAGGGCCGTAGACTAAACTCGGGAACCGTATCGCAGTAAATGCCGAAAATTCTCAAAAGCGCTTGCCGCGTCCATCCAAGCCCGGGGAATCCCCGTGAATTCACCGCGGAATCTCGAACACGCCTTCCAAAACGTGCCGGGGTCCGTAGGGAAAGTGTGGAAGATCGGCAAGGGAAGTGACGCCGGAGAGGACGAGTACTGTCTCCATATCGGATTCGATGCCGGCGATGATGTCGGTGTCCATGCGATCGCCTACGATGGCTGTCTCTTCCCGGGTGACGCCGAGCTTGCGGATGGCGTGGCGCATCATGAGGGGATTGGGCTTCCCGACAAAGTAGGCTTTGCGGCCTGTGGCGAGTTCTATGGGGGCCAGGAGGGAACCGCAGCCGGGAACCAGGCCTTTTTCTCCGGGGCCGGTGAGGTCGGGATTGGTGCCTATGAGGCGGGCGCCGCCCAGCACAAGGCCGATGGCTTTTTCGATGGTATCGAAGCTGTAGGACCGGGCTTCGCCAACCACCACGTAGTCGGGGTTTACGTTGTTCATGGTGTAGCCCACTTCATTGAGGGCGTTTATGAGGCCGGGTTCGCCGATTACATAGGCTGAGCCGCCGGGGCGCTGGCTGGAGAGAAAGCTCGCCGTGGCCAAGGCGCTCGTGTAGAAGTGACTCGCCTCGACGACGATACCCAGGCGGCCTAGTTTTTGCGACAGCTCTACCGGGCTTCGTTCGCTGGAATTGGTTAGGAAGAGGAAGCGTTTGTCGTTGTTTTTAAGCCAGGCGACAAACTCGGCGGCTCCCTGGAGCAGGCGGTTGCCGTGGTAGATAACGCCGTCCATGTCAATGATGAATGCGTTTTTTGTTCGAATGATCTCCAGGTCGGCGGTCTTGGCTTCGTCCATCTTCAGGCTCCTTGGGCGAATAGTGCTACGGCCCCATCCTAGCGACGGGCCGGCGCTTGGTCAATCGAGAGACTGCTTTGTGCCGAGCCCTCTGAAAGTTCAATTAGGGAGAGGTTTCCGTTGACAAGGAGAAAGGCTCCACATATTATGAAGCTGTTGCGGCGCCGAAAGGCTTAATCGGGAAGTCGGTGAAATGCCGGCACGCCCCCAGGCACTGTAAGGAAGCGTTTAACTTAGTCCAATGCCACTGCGCAAGCGGGAAGGCCCTGGACCTCGAACAGGATGCTTCCGAGTCAGGAGACCGACCGCGCGGCTGCGTCATAGACGCGGACATCGCTATTATTCACTGGGTGCTGAATAATGAAGGTTCTTACCTCCATAGGTTCCCGCACAGTTCCAGTGTCCTCATTCCAGCCATAAGGGGCGCCCCGGGGCCATAGCCTTGCTGCCTCCTTGGTTCGGAATAGGGATAGGAAAGTCATGGACACGATTAAGAGGACAATCGAACGCATCGCTGCGCCAGATCAGGCGGCTCGGGCGGCTGCCGCCGCTCGCCAGGCTCGCCTCACAAAACCCGAGGGAAGTCTCGGAGTTCTGGAGGAATTATCGATCCGAATAGCGGGCATGCAGGGAAAGGCTGCGCCCAGCGCCGATCCGAGTGTGGTCTTTGTTATGGCCGCGGATCACGGAGTCTGCGCCGAGGGAATAAGCGCCTATCCGGCTGAGGTCACGGCACAGATGCTGTGCAACTTCGCCGCCGGGGGAGCCGCTATCAATGCCATTGCTGCAGCGGTCGGCGCCCGGGTGGTGATAGCCGATGTAGGAGTAGCCGCCGAACTGCCCCGGGGCTTGGCGGTTCACCGGCGGAAAATTGCCTATGGAACAAGAAACATGGCGCAGCTTCCGGCGATGACGAGGGTGGAAGCCCTGCGTTCGATCGCCTCGGGCATCGAAATATTCGAAGAGGAATTATCCGCTGCTCCATTCGCCATTGCCGCCATTGGCGACATGGGCATCGGCAACACGACTGCCGCGGCTGCCCTGGCTTCGGTCTTTACCGGGAGGAGTCCCGCGGAACTGGTGGGGCGGGGTACTGGTCTGGATGATGCTGCCCTGGAGCGGAAGATCGCCGTGGTTGAAAGGGCTCTGGCCCTTCATAGGCCTGCCGCCAGGGACCCGGCAGCCGTTCTGACCGCTGTCGGGGGCTTCGAGATAGGGGCCATGGCGGGGATTATCCTTGCAGCCGCCGCGCATAGGGTTCCTCTGGTTGTGGATGGCTATATTACTGGCGCGGCGGCGCTTCTGGCTGCGGCCCTGGCTCCTGCAAGCAGGGACTACATGATCGCCGGGCACCTTTCGGCGGACAAGGGCCATGGCCTTATGCTTTCGGCACTGGGCCTTGAGCCTCTTCTAGATCTGGGAATGAGGCTTGGAGAGGGGACTGGAGCCGCGCTGGCCATGGGAATCTGCAAGGCAGCCTGCGCAAGCCTAAACTCCATGGCCACCTTCGAGGCGGCGGGAGTGGGAGGAAAACTATGAAAAAGACGCTTTCGATTGTGCTTGTATTGTTTTGTCTGCTCGCTGCGGCTTCTTCGCAACCCTCGCTATCGGTTACCGATTCCCTGGGCAGGACGGTAAGCCTGGCCAAGCCAGCATTAAGGGTAATTTCCCTCGGGCCGGGACCTACGGAAGTTCTTTTTTCCATCGGGGCCAAGGTGGTGGGAGTGACGACGTACTGTGTCTATCCGCCGGAAGCCCTGAAGGTTGAAAAGATCGGCGGCTTTTCAGCGGACTCTATGTCGCTGGAGAAGATTCTTTCCCTGAGACCTGATCTTGTGGTTGATTCCGGCGCCATCCATACAGCCCTCACCAAAAATTTTGCCGACTACGGAATAAAGCACTATTCCTACGATCCTGGTTCTTTTGAAGATATCGCCCGGGGAATCCGCGATCTGGGAATTCTCACCGGAAGGGTTGCGGCGGCGGATACTGTTGCCGCAGGCATGCTTCAAAAAATCGAAGCAGTTAAGGCAGTTCTTGAGCCAATTGTTAGAGAAAAGAGAAAGAGCGTGTTCTGGGAAGTCTACAACGAGCCGCTCATGACCTGCGGTTCGGCAACCTTTCAGCATGCGATTGTCGAAGCCGGCGGCGGCAGGGACATTTTCGCCGATTTGCCGGGCTCCTGGCCCATGGTGAGCAATGAGGAAGTCATCAGACGCGCCCCGGAGGTGATCATGGGCGCGGAGGATCATGGAGACGGCCTAAGCCTTAAGGCGCTAAGAGCAAGGCCGGGCTGGAATCTTATTCCGGCGGTTAAAAACGGGCGGGTGGTTCTTCTTCCTACAGATATCGTATCGAATCCCGGTCCGAGGGTGGCCGATGGGGTCAAGGCAGTGGCCAAGGCTTTGTATCCGGAGCTTTTTAAATGAGTGCTGCTTCTCGGACAGGACTTCGCAGACGGCGGTTGGGACCGCTGGGCTGTTTAGTTCTGGGCTTAATCGCCGCGGCTGCCTTTCTGGGAAGCCTCTGTCTGGGTTCGGTTTCTCTGACTCCCCTGGAAGTGCTCCAGGCTTTGGGAGCCAAGCTCTTCGGACTCCAGGGCATCGATCCGATCAGCGTAGCGATAGTCTGGCAGCTGAGGCTCGCCCGCAGTCTATTGGCCGCAGTGGCTGGCGCGGCTCTGGGCGCTTCGGGCGCCGTTCTGCAAGGCCTGTTCCGAAATCCTCTGGCCGATCCTTATTCGATGGGAGTGTCAGCCGGGGCTTCGCTGGGTGCTGTCATAGCCATTGTGGCGGGATTTTCCACGGGTTTGAGTTTCGTCGGGGCGATTGAGATAAGTTCATTCGCTGGCGCCCTGGGCGCCTCGTTTTTAGTGTATATGGCCGCGCGGGTTTCAAGAAGAATTTCACCTACGGCGGCCTTGCTGTTAGCCGGCGCCGCGGTGGGGTCTTTTGTCTCGGCAGCCGTTGCCTTGATTGTGACCTTCAACGATAAAGACCTCCTTTCGGTTTTTTACTGGATGCTAGGCGGTTTCGGGGGCAAGGGCTGGAAAGACCTGGCCACCGCGGCGCCGGCAGCCGCAGTATCACTAGCGGGCGCTCTTTTCCTGGCAAGACCTCTGGACGTACTCGCTGCCGGGGAGGAGACAGCCGGTACCCTCGGGCTGGATGTTTCCCTGCTGCGGCGCCTTGCTGTGCTAACCGCCAGTCTGGGGGCTGCCGCTGCCGTCTCCGCCGGTGGGGTAATCGGCTTTGTTGGGCTCCTGGGGCCCCATTTTGCCAGGCTGATAGTCGGACCCCTGCACCGGCGCCTTATCCCCCTATCGGCAGCCGCCGGAGCTGTCCTTTTAATGACAGCCGATGCACTGTCCAGGTCTGTTGCCGCGCCCTTGGAACTGCCTGTGGGGATCGTCACTGCCTTTATCGGAGCGCCGGTTTTCCTGCACCTCTTGAGCAGAACCGGACAGGGGACTGCCGTATGAGCCCCTACAAGCCCTTTGTCGAATCCGACCGTCTCAAGGACAGAGCGCTGGAGGCGGGGACAGCTGAAAAAAGGCGCCCAATCGCTGTCCCGCGGGATCAGGCTTCGGAAACTTCGAAGGCCGTCTTTGCCCTGGAAGCGGAAGCCCTCAGTGTCGGCTACCCCGGGCGGGTTCCTGTAATCTCGGGCCTTAGTTTTAGACTAAAGCGGGGCAGGGTGCTTGCTGTGATCGGGCCAAACGGCTCCGGCAAGACAACACTGTTTCGTGCCCTGGCCGGAGAGTTGCCGCTCTCCGCGGGAAGGGTCTTGGTGCGCGGTCAGTACGGCAGGGGAACAAGGGCTGCTGGACCGCATCAGAAGGTTTCCAGGCTCAGCGCGCAAGATGCCGATTCGTCCTTGGATTCCTCCGCCGCGTCGGCGCTTGGCTTCTCCAAGCCCGATTGTTTCGATATGCATAAACTGCCGGCCAGGACCAAGGCGAGGCTCGTCACCAGGGTATTGCAGAACGAGCAGTCCGCCTGGGCTGTCCCTGTGAGCGACTATGTCCAGGCGGGGCTTTTCGCGGCCGAGGGCTGGTTCTCCCACGATCCGGGCAGGGCGGCGAAGAAGACTGCCTGGGCGCTGGATGCAATGGGGATTGCCTTTCTCGCCAAGCGTCCTGTGACCGAGCTCTCGGGCGGCGAGTTCCGCCGGGTGGTCATAGCCCGGGCTCTTGTGCAGGATACGGATATTCTCCTCCTGGACGAACCGACCGCCGATCTCGACCTGGAGCACCAGATGGAAACCCTGGAACTCCTCCTCGACCTGGCCAAAGCGGGCAAGGCTGTGGCATTTTCGGTTCACGACCTTAACCAGGCAGCCATGGTGGCAGACAGGGTTCTCCTTTTGGACGAAGGCAGGGCTGCGGCTTACGGAAAGCCTTCCGAGGTTTTGACGGCAGGGATAATCGGCCAAACCTACGGATCCAGGGTTTTCGTGGGGCGGCATCCGGCGGCGGACATTCCTCAGATCGTGCCCAATCCGGAGTGGATGGACAGGGTACGGGCTAAGCGCCAGGAAACCTATTCCTAAGCCTTGGCACCAGCATTTTAAGAATAATTCACATCCCGGAATACAGGAAGCATTGACAGCTCTCTGCGCTTAAATTATATTTCAGCAACTTTAGTATTTGTTAAGACTCGGGAGTATTGGCGTGAAATACAGGGTAGGTGAAAAAATTCGCATGGTTCGTGAGCGCAAAGCCCTTACCCTTCGGCAGGTTGCCCTGGAAGCAGGGGTCAGCGAAAGCCTGGTCTCGCAGATAGAACGCAACAAGGTCTCACCGGCTATCGATACCCTTCTTTCTATCGCCGACGCCCTGGATCTCGACCTGGAATATCTTTTTACGGACTATCGCAGAGAGAGAACGGTTCGGGTGTTGAAGGCCGGGGACCGGCAGGTTTTGACAAAACCCGGGGTTCGCTATGAACGTTTTGCCCAGATAGAACAGGGGCAGGAATCGCAAAAAGGAATAGAGGCCTACCAGATAGATATCGAACCGGGCGCTTCAACGGGCAATGACGACTACGGCCATGAGGGCTCGGAGCTGGGCGTTGTGGTGGAGGGAAAGGCCGAACTCCAGGTAGGAGCCAGGCGCTTTGCCCTCGAGCAGGGGGATTCGGCGAGTTTTTCTTCCGATTTTCCCCACAGACTTGTCAACGTGGGCGTAAAGACACTGCGGGTATTTTGGGTGATTACCCCGCCGAAACGAGATGCCCAGGTAAAACCATGAGCAAGGAGAAAGGAATGGGAAAGACCTTAGCGGAAAAGATCTTCGCTTCGCACCTTGTCGAAATGCCCTTTGAAGATACATGGGTCCTGAAACTGGACCGGGTGTTCTGTCATGAAATTACCACGCCCATCGCAATTGCCGATCTGCAGGAGCGGGGCATGGACAGGGTATTCGATCCAGAAAAAATTAAGGCGGTTATTGATCACGTATCTCCGGCCAAGGACTCAAAAACCGCGGAGCAGGGCAGGTCGTTACGCCTGTGGGCCCGCCGCCACGGCATTTCCGATTTTTTCGATATTGGCAATAACGGAGTGTGTCACGCACTGTTCCCGGAAAAAGGTTTTGTCCGTCCCGGCTACGCACTGGTTATGGGCGACAGTCATACCTGTACCCATGGTGCCTTTGGCGCTTTTGCCGCGGGCGTGGGGACCACAGACCTGGAAATAGCGATTCTCAAAGGGGTCTGCGCCTTTAAAAAACCCAAGACACTCAAGGTTGAGCTGACCGGCTCTCTTCCGGCGGGCGTTTACGCCAAGGACGTTGCGCTGGCGGTGATCGCTGCCCTGGGCATGGGCGGAGGAACGGACTATGTGCTGGAGTACTCAGGCCCAGTGGTGGACTCGATGTCGATGGAAGGCCGGATGACGCTCTGCAATATGGCTGTTGAAGCCGGCGGCACCAGTGGGGTCTGTATGCCCGATGCCACCACCGTAGAATATCTGTGGCCATTTATCGGGCCCGAGGGCGAGGCTTTGTTTTCCGCAAAGGACGAAGCTTTGGCTGAGTATTCACGGTGGACCAGCGATAAAGACGCAGAATACGACCGAGTTCTCACCATCGATTGTTCAAGCCTGGAGCCCTTGGTCACCTACGGATACTCCCCTGACAAGGTAAAACCGGTCAGCAGTATGGGGGAAGTGAAGGTGGACCAGGTTTACATCGGTTCCTGCACCAACGGCCGCATCGAAGATCTCAGGGCCGCCGCGGCGGTACTGGAGCCGGAAGTCCGGAAAGGACGAAAAGTCCATCCCGACCTGAGGGCTATACTTGCTCCGGCTACCACGGAGGTGTATACAAAGGCTTTGGAGGAAGGGATTATCGATATCTTCGTCAAGGCTGGCTTCTGTGTCTCCAATCCGACCTGCGGGGCTTGTCTCGGAATGTCCAATGGGGTTCTGGCATTAGGAGAGGTCTGCGCTTCAACGACGAACAGGAATTTTTCGGGTCGAATGGGCAAGGGCGGGATGATCCACCTCATGAGCCCGGCGACCGCGGCGGCCACTGCCTTAGAGGGAAAGATCTGCGTCGCCCGGCTTGGAGGAAAGGCATGAAACAACTGGGGGGAAAGATACTGTTTCTCGATAAAAACGATATCAACACCGATGAAATCATTCCAGCGAAGTATCTCAACGAGGACTCCAAGAAGGCGCTGGGGCCGTTTTGCTTTGAGGACCTGGTTGCTCCGGGCTTCGACCGTGTCAGGGACTTGCCGGGAAAAGGCGTTATAGTCTCGAGGGCTAATTTCGGCTGCGGAAGTTCTAGGGAACACGCGCCCTGGGCCTTGGAAGCCAATGGGATTCGGGTTGTCATAGCCGAAAGCTTCGCCAGGATTTTTAGGCGCAATATGTACAACTGCGGAATGCTCGCGGCGGAACTGCCTTCCCAGACGGTCGCCCAGCTGTTCAACCGCTTTACCGGTCAGGATACCGAGCTCAGGGTGGACCTGGACTCGATGGTACTCAGATTCGAATCGAAGGAGTCCGGGGCGCTTGAAGCGCCCCTCTCCCTGGGCGGGTTCGAACTGGCTATGCTGAGGTCCTCAGGATGGCTGGATTATGCCGCCGCTCGATATTGATGGAACGATATCGAGCCGCTTAGGCTTACCCAGCCTCGATTAAGAGTCCGGCCGCGCCCGTATCCGCGGGACGGCTTGCTGCGATTCAAGGAGATTTTTATGGTCCGCAAAATACAGATATTCGATACAACCTTACGGGACGGGGAACAGGCTCCCCGCTGCAGTATGAATATTGGGGAAAAGGTAGAGGTAGCCCGTCAGCTCGAACGCCTGGGAGTGGACGTGATGGAGGCTGGCTTTCCCGCCGCGAGTCCCGGCGATCTGGCTTCGGTGAAGGCGGTGGCCGAGGTCGTCAAGCAGAGCTGCGTCGCGGCGCTCTGCAGGGCGACCAAGGGCGACATCGAAGCGGGATGGCAAGCCCTGGCGGCGGCGGCGCGCCCGCGCATCCATACCTTTATCGCTACCTCGCCGGTGCATATGGAATATAAGCTTAAGATGAGTCCGCAGGAGGTGCTTGAGCGCGCCGCCGCCGCGGTTCGCTTGGCCAAAACCTACTGCGACGAGGTGGAGTTCTCCGCCGAGGATGCATCTCGGAGCGATCCTGACTTCCTGTGCCAGGTTTTCGGCGAGGTAATAAAGGCGGGCGCCAGGATTCTTAACATCCCCGATACGGTTGGCTACGCCCTGCCCGAGGAATTCGGACGCCTGGTGGCTTATGTAAAAGCCAACACCCCGGGAATCGAATCGGCGATCATTTCGGTGCATTGCCATAACGACCTCGGCCTGGGCGTGGCCAACAGTCTGGCCGCGGCCTTAGCCGGGGCCGAGCAAATAGAATGTACGGTGAACGGTATCGGCGAGCGGGCAGGCAATGCATCCTTGGAAGAAATCGTCATGGCTATCCGTACCCGGGGAGAAGCCTTGGGCCTGGACTGCGGCATCCAGAGTAACCAGATCTACGCTGCCAGCAGGCTTGTCTCCAAGGTTACGGGGGTGAGGGTCCAGCCCAACAAGGCCGTTGTGGGTGAGAACGCTTTCGCCCATGAAGCTGGCATCCATCAGCACGGTGTTCTTGCCAATCGCGCCACCTACGAGATCATGACCCCGGAATCGGTGGGATTCCCCAGCAACCGTATGGTTCTGGGAAAACACTCGGGCAGGCATGCCTTTGAGGAACGGCTCACGTCGCTGGGTTTTTCGGTTGAGGAATTGAATGTTGATACGCTTTTTGCCAAGTTCAAGGCTTTAGCCGACAAGAAAAAGACGGTGAGCGATCGGGATATCGAGGCGTTGATCATTGGAGCAGGTTCCACCGTGCCCCAGGCTTACAGCCTGGACCGCTGGGTGGTCAATTCCGGTTCTAGCCTCAGTTCGACCAGCACGATACGGCTTAAAACCGCAACCGGCAATTTCAAGGAAGAAGTGGCTGTAGGCGATGGGCCGGTGGATGCGGCTTTCAAGGCGATCAACCGAATTATCGGCAAGGACCTCGACCTGGAAGCCTACGAACTTGGAGCGGTTACCGGCGGAGAGGATGCCCAAGGCGAGGCAACGGTGAAGATAAGTTACTCCGGCGGTCAGTGGAACGGCCGAGGCTTATCCACTGACGTGCTGGAGGCTTCGATTCTAGCCTACATTGCCGCGATCAATACGATGGAGTGGGAGCTTTCGGCTGCCGGACAGGGGCCGCGCGGCTCCCTGGTGGCCGGAGTATAAGACGGAGCCGCGCGGCCCCGCCTTTAAAGGCCTTTTTAAGTCAGGGAGATGACATGGACGCAGTAATAGCGCTTTTACCGGGTGACGGCATCGGCCCCGAGGTGACGGCCGAGGCTCGCAAGGCCCTCGTTGCCGTCGCCGGACGATTCGGGCACAAATTTGAGTTCAAGCACTTTCTCATTGGCGGATCGGCACTGGACGCCCAGGGCATTCCCTTGCCCAGGGAAACCTTGACCGGCTGCGGCGAATGCGATGCGGTGCTCTTCGGCGCCGTGGGCGGCCCGCGCTGGGACGCAGCAAGCCCGGATAAACGCCCCGAGCGGGGTCTATTGAGCCTTCGCAAGGCACTGGGCCTTTATGCGAACCTGCGGCCCGCGACTCTTCTGGAGCCTTTGCAGGAAGTCTGCCCGCTCAAGAATTCGGTGCTCGAGTCAAGTTCGCCCGACGGATCGTTGAGTTTCGATATGGTAATTGTTAGGGAGCTGACCGGAGGAATTTATTTCGGATCCCGGGGCAGAAAGGATGGAGGCAGATCGGCCTATGATACGGAAACCTATTCCTGTCGTGAGATCGAACGCCTTCTGAAAGTGGCCTTCGACACCGCCGCGGGGCGCCGCGGACAGTTATGCGTCGTGGACAAGGCCAATGTGCTGGAGAGTTCCAGGCTCTGGCGTGAAGTGGCTAAAGACCTCGAGCCGCAATTCCCTGAGGTCAAGCTCGCTTTCATGTACGTGGACAATTGCGCCATGCAGCTTGTTCGGGCTCCCGGGCAGTTCGATGTGATCGCCACCTCCAATCTTTTCGGCGACATCCTGTCCGACGAGGCCTCGGCGCTCACCGGTTCGATCGGATTATTGCCCTCGGCCAGCCTTGGGGAGGAATCACTCAAAGGACTGGGGCGGACAGGGCTCTACGAGCCTATCCACGGCTCCGCTCCGGATATTGCAGGCCAGGACAAGGCTAATCCCCTAGGGGCGATTCTTTCCGCGGCCATGCTCTTGAGGCATTCCCTCGGCTTGGAAGAGGAAGCGAAGGCTGTGGAAGGTGCAGTGCTCGCGGTGCTCCAGGAAGGCTATCGCAGCGCCGATCTTTCGACCTCCGCGACACTCGAATCGCAGCGGGTAGGAACGAAACAGATTGGAAACCTGGTCGCGAGCCGAATTTCGCTGTCAGTTGGGAACTGAGGCGGCGTTGAAGAGACTGCATCCCGTCGCGGATACCATCGGAGTATCGCGTTAGCTGATTTTGATATCCTGCCTATAGTCATGAAGCGCGAAATGCCGTTTTTCGATAGATAAATCGCCCAACGTGATAGCTGTGGCTTTTATATAGAAAAGGTTTCCTAACCATTAAAGATGGATCGTCTTGAAAAATATCCTCTAAATTGCCAGTCATGAAACCCTTGGAAAATTCCAGCCCTCCCGAAGATTGAGGCGATCCTAAGCCGATTTCCTTATCCTCCAGCGATTCCTCAGGATCTATGAGAACGATGTAATTGTAATACGAACCTATTGAATAGGGCATGTCGTAATTCTGAAGGGAAATTTATTGCCTGGAATAGCTATACAAGGTTTGGCGTTTACACTAGTATAGCGTTAATTTAATGTAGAACGCTCCGGACCGGGCGGAGGCGGAGCGTGACCGAGGCCGCGGCCCCGAGGCCGACCCAGCAAGCCGACCCCACTTTATCTAGCCCGACTTCCCTCACCCATGCACACTGCCCGATCGATGCGAAACACTTTGCCGTGACGTAGTAAACACTGAAGTGTACCCGCGTCGCTTAGCTTTGATGCACAAACTTTGGAGGAAACGTCGACCTATGCAGGAAGTTATTGATTCTATCATCATTGCTGAACAGGAAGCGAGAAATCGTCTCTCAACGACTTCGAAGAACGCTGAGGCTGTCAAGGCAAAGGCCGACGCCGATTCAAGCGTCTTGATAACTAAAGCTAGAGAGAAGGCGGCGGATGAATTGAAAAACCGCGTGAACCAGGCGCGGCACCGAGCCGAAGAGGAGTATCTTGAATCTCGCAAAGCGGTGGAGCGCAAGGCTGAGGCTTTGTACGCATCCCTGGAGCCGTTGGAGGCCAGGCTAGCCCAGAAGGCTGCTCTATTGGCCATGACGACGGAGTTGGAGCGATAGAGCCGTGCCCAGTGCACTTTCAGAATATGGTTATATCAGCGCCAAACTCAAGACGCGGATTAGCACATTTCTTGCCGAAGGCCTGCTCGAGCAGGCCGCGCAGTCTAAATCCCTGCAAGAAGCATTTCTGCCTTTGCGGGGCACCTATCTCGAAGTATTGGAATCGCGCTATGCCGCTACCGGCGATCTCAAGGCCGTTGAAGCCGATCTGTCTTCTATAGAATTCGACGCGTATTCATTTTCCGCACGGCAAGTACCCGAACCGGCTTCATCTTTTATACAGGCGAAGGCTCGGGGAGCGGAAATCGATCTAGTCAAGGGAGCTTTGCGCCTGTGGTTCGATGCCCATGCCCGCGGCAGGGTTATCGACGATAGAACAGGATATCTGTACAAGGGCAGGGCACTGGGATCCTTCGACCTAAGTAACCTGGTAAACGCGCCGACTCCGCCCGATGTTGCGGCGGTATTAACCGGATATCCCTTCGCCTCGCTCGTTTCCAAACTTCTTCCCCAGGCTCTCGCCACAGGTTCGGTTTTTGAGATGGA
>JAVEYV010000013.1:0-18053 GCA_034003305.1 Spirochaetia bacterium
TCCGATCGTATGGGGGCACGGCTCAGATCAGCGTCGTCATGAGCACGCTGATGGGCGGCGTCTCGGGTTCGGCCACGGCTGACGCCATGATGGAGACGAGGATTCTCGGCCCCGAAATGCAGCGAATTGGCTACAAGAAGGGGTATATCGTGGCGGTCAACTGTACGACAGCCCTGATCACCGCCACCATACCGCCCAGCCTCGGCTTTATAATTTTCGGCTTTGTCGGCGAGGTGTCCATCGGCCGCCTCTTCGCCGGAGGGATCATCCCCGGTATCCTGATGATGAGTTTCCTGATGGCCACCACCTCCATCACCAGCCGCTATCACAAATACGATCCTCCCCGTCCCGATGCGCCAAAGCTGAGTCTGGCCGAGCTCTTCAAAAACCTGAAGGAATCAATTTGGGCACTGCTCTTCCCCATCCTATTGATTGTCGGCATCAGGTTCGGCGTCTTCACTCCTTCGGAATCCGGCGCTTTTGCCGTCATCTACGCCATCGTTATCGGCAAGTTCGTGTACAAGGAGCTCAGCTGGGAAAAATTCAAGAACGCCCTGGTGACCAGCTTTAAGGACAACGGGGCAATCATGCTTATCATAGCCTTATCCGGATCATTCCAATGGGCTCTTACCTGGGTCCAGCTTCCCGTGGCCTTAAGCAGACTTATTTTCGGCATAACCACCAATCCCCAGCTCCTGGTGATCATCATGCTCGTCTTCCTTTTCATAACCGGTATGTTTGTGGACAGCAACGTGAATTTCCTTCTCCTGACGCCCATATTCCTGCCCATGGTGAAGAGCCTGGGTGTGGATCCTGTGCATTTCGGCGTGCTAATGGCCACCGTGGTCACCCTGGGTGTCATGACACCGCCCATCGGGGCGGCCCTCTATTCGGTCTGCGGGATAATAGACTGCAAGGTGGAGGATTACACCAAGGCGGCGCTTCCTTTCTTTGCCGCCATCATGCTGGAACTCTGTCTCCTCGTGTTTTTCCCCGCTCTGGTTACCTGGATCCCGGACATGATTTTCGGAAAATTCTAGCAGAACTGTAGGATGCTACGGCGATGCCGTGCGATTAAAGGAGAATAGAGCGATGGACGCAGCCTTCAGCGTGAAAAACCCTGATTTCAATGCAAGTCCTTTTACAGGCATGACAAAGAAGCACTATATCGAATGCGCCAAGTACCTGCTCGAGCGGGCCTTTACCCATCTGGCGGACAAGGACGCTCCCTTCGCCTTTCCCATCGTCCCCGGCAAAACCTATCCCCAGGCCGATTCACCTCCCTGGCGCTTCCGCTCTCACGAGTTCGAATCCCTGGAGCGGACCCTGACCCTGGCCGCCCCCCTCATGCACGTGGAACCCGAGGTGGAGATACGGGGAATAAAGCTGCGGGACTATTACTGCGGCCAGCTCTACAAGATGTTCACCCCCGGCAACCCCCAGTCCCTGCCTCTTCCCGACGACATGCCCGACGCCACCTATCAGTTTACCTGCGAATTTGGAGGCCTCCTCAAGACCCTCCTTCTGCTTCCCGGCGTGATATGGCCGTATTTTACCAAAGCGCAGAAAGACGAAATGGCCGTTTGCATCTCGGCCTGGGCCCATCACCGGACTACCCAGAACAACTGGCGCATCTTCAATCTGGTGGCCCTCTCCTTCCTTAAAAAGCATGGATACGAGATCGACGATGAGCTGCTGAAAAGTCATCTGTTGTGGGTTGTCTCCTATCATTCCGGCGAAGGCTGGTATCTGGAGCAGACCTACAACTACTACACGATCAGCCTCTTCATCGTGTACGGCACCATCTGGAACAGGGCCTTCGGCGACGAGCATTACCCCGAGATCGCGGCTACGATAGAGCGCTCGGCCCATGAGATGATGAAGACCTATCCCAACTTCTTCGCCCGGGACGGCTACATCAACATGTGGGCGCGCTCGATCTGCTACCGCACCTGGATCTCGGGCGGTTTCCCAGTCTCCTTCATGCTGAAGGGCGGCTCGCCCCTGGATCCGGGCTGGGCCAGGCGGCTCTGCTCAGGCTCCATACTCCAGTTCGTATCCCGCGAGGATTTCTACTTCAACGACATCCCCGCCCTGGGCTTCTACGGGCACAAGGAGTACATGGTCCAGAACTACTCCTGCCCCGGCAGCCCCTTCCTGATGTTCCTGCCCTTTATCTGCCTGGCCCTGCCCGACGATTCGCCCTTCTGGACGGCCACGGAAAACGAAGGTTTTTGGCCGGAGCTCGGAGAGGCATCCAAGGTCTCGGTGCTGGAAAAGCCCGGCCTCGTCCTGGTAAACCACGGCAAGACTGGCGCTTCCGAAATAGTGCCCGGCAAGACCTACTACGACGACCCCAACTATTCCAAGCTGGCCTACAATACCCATTTCCCCTGGGAAGACCACAATGCCGAAGGCGGCACCGCCATGGAATACGCCTTCCGCAGCCTGGACCCCCGGGACCTGCGGGGCGAAGATATCAACTTTTACCTCACGGGCAAGATCCTCAAGAACGAGGCAGCCGCCAAGGCCGACTACAGCACTTCGAAAAGCATGGTGTACAACGGCATCCGAGGCGGGGTCCTGTACCGCCAGGCCATCATGCGCCAGCCCCCCAACAACGGCGTGGGCTACATCATCGACCTGGCCGAGGCAAGCCTCCCCGGAGGCGTCCTGCGCGTGGATCGCTCGCGCCTGGCTTTCGAGCACGAGCTCACCCTGGGCTGCTACGGCCTACCGCACTCGGGCGGCGTCGAGGCAGTCACCCAAACCTTCGGCGACGCAAGGCGCGGGGTAATCACCGCCGCCATCCCCGGCAGGCGGGTCGCCCTCGTGGCGTATTCGGGCTGGGACGATCTCGCGGTGCGCATCCACTCAGGGCGAAACGCCGAGGCCGACGAAAGCACCGTCATCTACGCACACAAGAAGCGCCTGGCCAAGAATCCCGCCATGGAGCTCATGATCAGCGTGCTCTTGCACCGCACCGACGACGAAGCCTGGACCGAGGAGGAACTGGATCCCATCACATCCATCGAGATCATGGACATCACGCCGAGCCATTCGGCCCTGGGCGCCCGCCTCGAGCTGCGGGACGGCAGAAGCCTCATGATCGACTTCGCGGACATCGACGGGGAGAGGCAGTGCTGATTATCGCCCAGGCCAGAGAAGCTCGCCTTCGCGGTCGATCCAGGTCCAGGCGCCCGAAGGCAGTTTCACCTGGGCGAATCCCTGCGGCATAAAGGAATGGGCATCCAGGTAGCTGGCAGGGATGGCCAGCTGCCCTGCTCGATCGATGTAGCCCCAGCGATCCCCCACTTTGACAACAGCCAGGCCTTGGGAAAATGAAAGCGCGCGGCCATACACGCCATCGATGGCGACCTCACCGGTATCATCGATAAACTGCCAGCCTTTTTCACCCTTCACTGCCGCGAAGCCTTCAGAGAAGGGGCGGGCGTCGTCCCAGGGGCCGGCCTGGACATAGACCTCTCCGTCCCAGGTGAGGTAGACCAGATTTTCCCAATCCTCCATGCAGGCCAGAAGACCTTCGCTGAATGTATAGGGGTAGAGCGTCTCATGGGTCTCGCCGTCCAGGTCGAAGGCTATATCCCCCGATGGATAGATGAAACTTTCCCAGGGGATGTAGTCATCGAAGTAGACATATGCCAGGCCTTCTGAAAAATCTCCAGCGCCATCGTATTCCGGGGCAACGCGCCATACTCCCAAAAGGTCGATAAAGCCGTAGCTGCCGTTCCGGGCTTTGGCCGGGGCATAGCCTTCGGAAAAATCTCCGAGATCCAGAAGGCTTGGAGGCAGGAGAACCTTGCCATCGACACTCACCAGGCCGTGCAGGGTTTTGCCCTCCCTGCTTGTCTTTATGCGCACAACGCCCCGCTTCAAATCATTGGAGGGCAGGATTTCGTATGCCCCCAGGGCCAGGCTGAGCTTGCCGACCGAATCCACGATGCCGGTTTCGCCTTTCACCCCTTTTACAAGGGCGTAGCCGTGGGAGAAGGGCGAGGCAATGTTCCATTCAGGTGAAGATATTAAATCTCCTCTCCAATCCATGAATCCGATCCTGCCCTCCGAAGCCTTAAGAAGGGGCGTCTCCAGGATGCTGTCCAAATAAACGACGCCCTTGAGCCCAAAGCCCTCCTCCTCACCCCAGTCGTTCACCAGGCCCATGTCGCCAGAGGCTGTCATGACGGAAAAATAGGTCCGGCCTGGAGCGATGGCGGGGACAGAGGAATCCGTATTCAGGATTCCATCTTTCCACAGCCCTTCCTGCGCTCCGCCCGAGGGGGAGTAGCGGGTGCCGAAGCCGTTGGGCTTGCCTCTCTCCCAGAAGCCGACATACACCGCCCCGTCGGCATAGCGATAGGCGCCCCATCCATAGGAACAGCTGCCGTGGATGGCTCCTGCCATGATCGAGCTTTGGTAGATCCCGAGAAACCGGGGCCGTATGGACATGTTTCCGCCGGCTCCAAAACCTATCCGCCCGGAGGACCAGGCTTCGTAGGGCATTTCGTAAACCTTGCGCCTGTTGATGGAAAAGATGAGGCTGGAACCTCTCCGGTGGACCGAGAGCTCATTCTTAGCCTCATAGCAGTACACATTGTCGCTCACGGTCCAGGGGACAAGTTCTTTCTTTTCTCCCCCGACGGTTCGGGCGATGGAATAGAAGCCGTTGGCGGTGAGGCCGAACCAGAGATAGTCCCGCCCGTGTATGTCGCATGCCAGGCCGTAGGCGTAACCCTCATCCCCCGAAATCCATTCGATTTCGGCCTCCACGAAAAAATTCCTGGACAGGTCCAGGGTAAAATTTTGGGCGAGCAGATCGATCGAACTTCTGGAGCTGTGCTTGAGGAGATAGCCTGCGCCGGCCGATCCACCCAGGTCGGTAAACTGGCCGGCCAGATTCCTCGACGAGATGAGCCAGCCCTGGTTTTTCTCTTTGAAGGTGGATTCGAAAACTGTCGTCCGCAGCGAAGGGATTTCGGTTACCTCACCCGCAGGAATCCTTTCTTCCAGCAGCAGCACAGAATCCACGCTTACTGTCTGAGCTCCCGAGAACGAGAAGCCGATGCTTTCCCCGGCGAAGCTTTCATTGGGCAGGCTTTTAATTTCAACCTTGTTGATGAAAAAGACGAGTTTCTGCCCCGCCCGGGCTACCCGGAGCGAATTGTACATGCCTCGGCCATTGATCACCGAGGTGGCTGTCCAGGGAACGAGGAAATTCGCTTTGCCGTTCTCCATCTTGATGATAGCGTACTTTCCATGCTGTGCTGCGAGGAACTGGTAGTAGTGGTCCTTGTCCTTGAAGTCCCAGATGATGCCCGCGTAGTCCGTGGAAGTGGGCGAATCCGATTTTATCTTGCTTTCGAGGACGTAATCCGCATCCCGGCGAATGGGGAATCCATGGACAGTCCATCGGCCGCCTGTCTTGCCCGTCAGGGAGTATGCCCCATCCACGATTTCAAATTTGTAGTCTGCAGTTTCTCCCACCGACCACTTGTCACCGTTGCCGGTGAACTCTTCCCGCCAGGAAAGGCTGGGCGAGGCGAAAAGAGGCGTCGAGAGGAAGAAAAGCCCGACAAGAACAAGCAAAGGAAGACTTTTTCGCATGGATTTCATGCGCACATGATAAATTGCTTTTCGCGACTTTTCCACTCCAATTTTTTCGAATTGCGACTAGAATTTCCCTTCTAATCTGGCGCTTGACTATGGCCTAATTTCTTATGCTTTTATGTAAAAATGATTCATTCAGGGTAGATTTCTTATAGCTGAGGCTTGCGGTTTTAGAGTGTGTGTATGAGAATGTTCTTTTACAAATGGTGCTGATCATTTTTTCTCCTTCTCGCAATCCTTCCTCTGCTGTCCGGAACGAGCTGCGCTTTAGTCGTTTCGCGAATATTCTCCATGAGGCCGGATATGCTTCAACGCCCGCTCCGGCGGACAGCGTATCGTGTCTCGACGAGCTCATCGATCGCTTTCGCCCTCAAATAGTTTTTAGCGCTATCGACCATCTGCCTGATGCCGAGGGCAGTCCTGTGAATGTCCACGGCTGGCTGGAACAACGCAATATTCCCTATGTCGGTTCCCCGCCGGAGGTAATAGAACTCGCCTTGCTTAAAACCGCGCTGAAGGGGAAATGGCTGGCTGACGGTATCACGACGCCCGAGTTCCTCGCCCTTGACTTCTCGACGGGCCTAATCCCCATCGAAGAGACGGACCTTCCTCCCTTTCCCTGCATTGTAAAGCCTTCCGACGCCGGCAATTCCCGGGGCATCACGAAGGACTCGGTGGTCTTCGACATCCGGGGCTTAAAAGCCCAGCTTAGGCTCGTGGCCAAGGAATTTCGGCATATACTCGTCGAACATTATCTAGGGCTCTATCCCGATTTTCGCGAGATAACCTGCGCATGTATCGGCAATGGCTCGGAAAGGCTCCTCATGCCCGCCGAGATTGTATTCCTAAAGCCGAAAGGACTTCACGTCATAACCACTCAAGACAAGGATGGCGAAAAGACGGAAGCGCGGGCTTTGACTGATGATGGAATGAGGGAATCCGCGAAGGCTTTTGCCAGGCGAGTCTTCACCTCGGCGGGTATTAGGGACTATTCGCGTTGCGATTTAGTCTTTGCCGGGGGAAAATTTTGGGCTATCGAGGTGAATGGACAACCCAATATCCCAGACCCCTGGTTTGAAGCTTGCGCCCGCTACGCTGGACTCGACGAGAAACGGTATATCTCGGCGATCATCGAGGTGGCGAATCGCCGGCTATTTACCTAAGCCTGGCGATTAGGCCAAGAGCGCCTCTGAGGCGATGCGAGAATCAGGCTAACCTATCATCCCTTATGTCAACTACAACAATGTTGGGGAATCCCGGGGCATGGGAGGCATGGAGCTTGTAATAAAAAAGGGCGTCTTTTCAGACGCCCCATACTACTAATCTAGAGTTAGATTAATTTAATAATCCATGCCACCCATGCCACCCATGCCGCCGCCGCCCATTCCGCCGCCGGCGGGGGGAGCCTTGGGCTCGGGCAGATCGGTGATGGCGCACTCGGTGGTAAGAAGGAGGGCAGCCACTGAAGCCGCGTTCTGCAGGGCGCTTCTGGTAACCTTGGCAGGGTCGATGATTCCTGCCTTCATCATGTCCACCCACTCGCCCTTGGAGGCGTCGAATCCAACGCCCTTCTTGGAGGTCTTGGCCTTGTCGGCGATGATGGAACCGTCCACGCCGCCGTTCTCGGCGATCTGGCGGATGGGTTCCTCGAGGGCGCGCTTGACGGTCCTGAAGCCCACCTTTTCATCGTCCGAGAACTTGCTGATATTGAACTTCTCCAGCGCCAGGGCAGCCTGGATGAGAGCGATGCCGCCGCCGGCGACAATGCCTTCGTCGATGGCTGCGCGGGTGGCCGAGAGAGCATCCTCCACTCTGTGCTTCTTCTCTTTCATCTCCACTTCGGTGGCTGCGCCGACATTGATGACGGCCACGCCGCCGGCGAGCTTGGCCAGGCGTTCCTGGAGCTTCTCGCGGTCGTAATCGGAGGTGGTTTCCTCGATCTGCTTCTTGATCTGGGCGATGCGATCCTGGATGTCCTTCTGCTTGCCGGCGCCGTTGATAATGGTGGTGTTGTCCTTGTCCACCTTGACGGTCTTGGCGTTGCCCAGCTGGGATAGCGAGGTATTCTCGAGCTTGAGGCCTAGCTCTTCAGATACGACTTCACCGCCGGTAAGCACGGCGATATCCTCGAGCATGGCCTTGCGGCGGTCGCCGAAGCCGGGTGCCTTTACCGCGCAGACGTTCAGGGTGCCGCGGAGGTGGTTGACGATGAGGGTGGCCAGGGCTTCGCCCTCGATATCTTCGGCGATGATGAGAAGGGGCTTGCCGGTTTGGGCGATCTTCTCGAGCAGGGGAAGAAGATCCTTCATGTTGGCGATTTTCTTGTCATGGATGAGGATGAGAGGATTCTCGAAAACCGTGGTCATGGAGTCGCGGTTGGTGACAAAATAGGGAGAAGTGTAACCGCGGTCGAACTGCATGCCCTCGACAAAATCGATGGTGGTTTCCATGGTCTTGGACTCTTCGACGGTGATTACCCCGTCCTTGCCCACTTTTTCCATGGCGTCGGCGATCTGGCTTCCGATGGCGGTATCATTGTTGGCTGACACGGAGGCTACGTTCGCGATTTCCTCTTTCTCGATGATTTCCTTGGAGTTCCTCTTGATTTCCTCGACTGCGACGGTGACTGCCTGGTCGATACCCTTCTTGAGGGCCATGGGATCCATGCCCGCGGCGACGGCCTTGAGGCCTTCCTTTACGATGGAATAGGCGAGCACGGTGGCGGTGGTGGTTCCGTCTCCGGCGATGTCGTTGGTCTTGGTGGCTACTTCCTTGAGCAGCTGGGCTCCCATGTTCTCATAGGCATCTTCAAGCTCGATTTCCTTGGCAACGGACACGCCGTCCTTGGTTACCGTGGGGGCGCCGAATTTCTTGTCGAGGAGGACATTCCGGCCTTTGGGGCCGAGGGTTACCTTAACCGCCTTGGAAATTGTCTCTACACCGACGAGAAGCCTGCGCCTCGCGTCCTCGCTGAAAAGCAGCTGTTTGGCCATAGTGTTACTCTCCCTTGTTTATTTGGATTGATGACCCCTTGGGTCACATGGAAGATACCCATATTATCAAAAAATGACAAGGAGGTTGCTGAAAAAACTAGAATAATCGTTAAATAGTTCGTATACTAACTAAATGGAAGAATACCTGATGATGGGACTAGCCTACGGCTTATGGCGACGCAAGGCTTCCGCGGCCTTGGAGCCCTTCGGCATCAGTTTTCAGCAATACCAGCTGGTGAGGCAGGCTCGGCGAAGGGGCGCCCTTACCTTAAGCGCAGCCGCCAGGGAGCTCGGCATGGACAAACCCACCCTGAGCCTGGTGGCCAGAAAATGCGTTGATGCAGGCTGGCTTACAAAGACAGATATACTGACAGATAAAAGAGCCTCCCGTCTCAGCCTCTCAGGATACGGCGAGGAACTCCTGGACAGGATCGAGGCATCCCGTCTCTTCTCGCCAGAAACCCTGGGCGACGCTCTGGATGTCCTGGGCTCGGAAGAGCGCAGCGAGCTCAGGCGAATGATGGACAGGGTTTCCAGAAGGGCGAAGGACGTCTTTCTATGAGCGTAAGGCAGCTTCGTTCACAAAGATTTGCCTTCGTGCTATGCTGAGAACCGTGAACAAGAAACCTGACATTCTCTTCTCCGACGAATTCCTCCTGGTGGTAGACAAGCCTGCGGGCATGCTCTCGATACCCGATCGTTACGATGCCGACGCGCCGGTCATCCTCCATCTTCTTGAAAAACTCTATGGAAAGCTCTTTGTGGTGCATAGGATCGACAAGGACACGAGCGGAGTTCTCATGTACGCCAGGGATCAGGCTACCCACAAGGCTTTAAACAGCCTTTTTCATTCAAGGGCAGTAGAAAAAACCTATCTCGCCCTCGTTCGGGGACGGACCGAAGAAGATGAATGGTCCTGCGATTTTCCGCTTTTGGCCGATGCCGACAAGCTCCATCGCAGTATTGTGGACAAACGCAGGGGCAAGGAATGCTTTTCCGGGTTCGAGACCTTGGAGCGCTACGAGGAATACAGCCTGGTCAGGGTTAAGCCTGAGACGGGAAGAACTCATCAAGTGCGGGTGCACTGCGCCGCATCGGGCTATCCCATAGTCGCGGATCCTCTCTACGGCGATGGAAAACCATTATTCCTGTCCAAGATAAAGCGGGGATGGAGAGGCGACAGCTTCGAAGAGCGTCCCTTGCTGGCCCGCACGGGGCTTCACGCCGAAAGCTTAAGCCTCGATCACCCAAGCGACAGCAAAAAGCTGCGGTTCGAAGCTCCCTTGCCCAAAGATCTGAAGGCCGCTATCGCGCAACTCGGGAAAATTGCTTCGCGCTAGGATCTATTAAGCGGTATTTTTCATTCGACGTCGCGCAACGTCGAATTTCATAAATAAAATCGGCTAACGTCGTCCGGTGAGTTTTATGATATGGTACCCGAACTGAGTCTGCACTACATCGGAAATCGACCCAATGCCCAAGCCCTTGCAGGCTGACTCGAAAGCGCCGACCATTTTGCCGGGACCGAACCAGCCCAGATCGCCGCCAGATGATTTTGAAGGGCAGGTGGAGTGCTCTCTGGCGAGGCTTTCGAAACTGCCTCCCTGCTTGCAGCGTCTTAAAATATCCTGGGCAAGGGCCCGATCTTTTACCAATATATGGCTTGCTCTCCATTCCATTATTTTCTCCTATCTCCATCGGCTGTGAAAGCTTTGAAGTTTTTCAAGCACCTGATGCAACTGTTCCCTGGGCGGCAGGATAGTCGTTCTGAAATGGGCGCTTCCCGCCGCCTGACCGAAGCCGTCGCCTGGCACAAGGCAAATACCTGTCTCTTCCAATAAAGCCAAGCAATATTCTGAATCACTGCGTCCAGGAGGCAGTTTTATACTCGGAAAGGCATACATGGCTCCGGTGATGGGAGCGCAGGAAAACCCCGGGATGCGGTTAAGCCCCTCGGCTAAAAGCTTCGCCCTGGCTGCAAGTTCTCCGAGGATTTCCTTTTTTTCTTTTTCATACCGCTCAAACGAAGCCTCCCCGGGCTCCGGAGGCTTCACCATGAGGTAAACGAGTATCTGGCCGCTCAGGTTTGCGCAAAGGGCTATAGATTGAAGCTTGGTAATCTGAGCCAGCACTTCGGAAGAAACGTTGCGCGTTTCCAGATATCCGCCGCGTTGGCCGCACTCGCCGTGGAATCCCTTAGAACAAGAATGGAAGCTGAAAAGACAGACTTCGGTTTCGCCCAACTCTGCGAGGACCCTGGCGAAGGATACAAACGTATCTTCAGGCCTGTAAATGTTCTGCTGGTATACCTCGTCCGCCAATATCGAGAGTCCGTGCTCCTTCGCAAAGGCGATGACTAAGGCGATATTGTCCTTGGTAAGCACTGCGCCTGTTGGGTTGCCTGGGTTTATTACGCAGATAGCCTTTGTCTTTATTCCTTTGGAGTTGGCCTCGCAGTATGCCCGTTCCAGTTCTTCCCTGCTCAAGGACCAGTCTGAGGCCTCGTTGAGATAGTACCCAACCTGATGTCCGCCGTAGAGGGTTATGGAGGCTGAATACAGGGGATACTGAGGGATTGGAATCATTACCCCGTCCTGTTCGGAGGCGATAAGAAGCCGAAGGACAGTCTGGACAGCCTTGGAGGCGCCGTCGGTGAGATAGATATGCTCAGGATCGACTCTCATGGTCAAGGACGAATCGGAATCGCGCTTGGCGATAAAGCGTGCAACAGCCTCTCTGACGATCTTCAAGCCCTTGGATTCGGAATATGCGCCGAGACCTCCGCCGGAAGCCTTGAGCAGCTCTGCCGCCCTTTGGAGGACGTCGAGAGGGAAAGTCTGGGGGCTCGTCTGCGCAAGTTCGGGATACTGCATAAGCGAGAGCACCTGTCTGACATAGCCTAAGGGCTTTTGGCCCAAGGCCTGAGGATTGCCTATATTGCAGTAAATAATCCTCTTGCCGCTACGCTCCAATTCCATGGCCCTTGTTACAATAGGACCGCGAACTGCGTAATGGGTGGCAAGAACCTCCTCGCTCAGATCTGACAGCGAGAGACTCATGGTCGCTCCTTGCCGGCAGTTTGGGCGCTTCGCTCCTTTCCGGCGGGCATCAGTATAGCTCGCGGCTATTATCGAGTCAAAGGTCGAGGCATTTTCTTATAGAGCGTTTTTGACGAATACTTGACCCCCCGAGGCACTTGGTATATACGTTGAATGCTACGGTCCGGCGCCGTCATGAAGCCCTCGGGTCTGCCGCGGCCCTGCGCCATTTTCTTTGTGGAGGATTATATGCCCGTCAATCTAAGGGGAAGAAGCTTTCTCACACTCAAGGATTTTTCTGCCGGAGAGATTCGCTACCTGCTCGATCTGTCCCATGATCTCAAGGCAAAAAAGCGCGCGGGCATTAAGGGAAACAGCCTTTTTAGAAAGAATATCGTTCTCATATTCGACAAGGCTTCGACCAGAACCCGCTGCGCCTTCGAAACCGCCTGCTGGGACGAGGGAGGAAACGCTACCTTTCTCACCAATTCCCAGATGGGCAAAAAGGAATCGGTGGAAGACACGGCGAAGGTATTGGGCCGTATGTACGACGGCATTCAGTACCGGGGCTTTTCCCAGAAGCTCGTCGAGGATCTGGCTAAGTATTCCGGTGTTCCTGTCTGGAACGGACTCACCGATGACGATCACCCAACCCAGATATTGGCCGACCTGTTGACGATAGAGGAACATGTGAACAAGCCGCTTGATAAGGTTAAGCTGGTCTATTGCGGCGATGCGAGAAACAACATGGGCAACGCCCTGATGATCGGCTGCGCGAAAATGGGCATGCATTTTGTGGCGCTGGCGCCCCGGGAGCTCTGGCCCAACGAAGCCCTAACCGAGGAAATGCTCAAGGCGGCTGCCGGTTCCGGCGGAACGATCGAATTCTTCGATATCGAGAAGAAGGACGAAGCGCTTAAAGGCGCCGACGTGCTCTATACCGATGTCTGGGTATCCATGGGCGAGGAAGCGAAGTTTGCCCAGCGCATTGCCCAATTGCAGAAGTATAGGATCACGATGGAGTTTATCAAGAAGACTGGCAATCAGGACGTAATCTTTCTGCACTGTCTTCCTGCTTTTCACGACACCGAGACCGCGGTCGGAACCGAAATCGCGGCCCAGCACGGCATAAAGGAAATGGAAGTGTCGGACGAGGTATTCAGATCCCGGCACTCGGTGGTATTCGATCAGGCTGAAAACAGATTGCATACGATCAAAGCCGTCATGGCGGCGACGATAGGCGACCTGTAGAGCAAAGGTCCGATACCTTACTGCGCAGCCTGTTGCGCTTAAACAGGCAGGTACTGCATGAACGAACTTTACGACAACTCTCCCAAAGCGGAGCGGGCTCTGCTGATAGGGATAGAGTCTAACCGCCTCGATTCAAAGGAAGCCGCCAGTCTTTTGCGCGAACTCGCTGGCCTAGCCTCGAGTCTGGGGGTTGAAACTACTTCCTCGATGATGGTGAAGCTGCGAGAAAAGACCGCCAGCCTTCTGGTGGGAACCGGCAAGGCCGATGAGCTTGTCGCCGCCGCCAAGGCGGACGATGCCGATTCAATCATCTTCGACCATGCCCTCAGTCCGATTCAGCAGAGAAACTGGGAAAAACTCTCAGGCCTTAAGGTTTACGACAGGGCCGAGCTTATTATCAAGATTTTTTCAGCCCGGGCCCTCACCCGGGAAGCCGGACTCCAGGTGGAGTTGGCGCGGCTTGAATACTTCCTCCCGAGGCTGGCCCATTCCTATGAAGATCTCTCCCGTCAGCGGGGAGGGCGCTACGGTACCAAGGGCTCGGGGGAACAGAAGATTGAGTTGGATCGACGGTCTATCGAGCGAAGGATCCACGAGCTGAAGGAAGAACTCAAGGAAGTGCGCAAGTCCAGGGATGTGCAGCGAAAGCGCAGGCAGCGGCTGCCGCTTCCCCGGGCGGCCATTGTCGGGTATACCAACGCCGGTAAATCCAGCCTTCTCAATGCCATGACCATGGCTGAGGTAGTCGCCGAGGATAAGCTCTTCGCCACCCTTGATCCAACCACACGAAGACTCTCCCTAGGCTCGGGGGCGAGCCTCTTGCTCACCGATACGGTAGGCTTTGTGCGGAACCTGCCCCACGGCCTCGTGGAAGCCTTCAAGGCAACGCTGGAAGAAGCCTCCAGCGCCGATCTTCTCATCCACGTCGTGGATGGTGCGGATCCTGAGCATGAGCGCCAGATGGCTACAACGCAGAAGGTTTTATCCGAGATCGGAGCCGGCTCGCTTCCTCACATACTTGTGCTCAATAAATCCGATCTGGCTGATTCTGAAACCCTGAGAGACTGGCAGCGAACCCATCCCGAGGGCCTTCTTGTATCTGCCAAGACCGGGGAAGGGCTCAATGAGCTGGCTGCATGCATCGAGGACAAGCTCAGCTCGGATATGAAGGAGCTGAATCTTCTCATACCCCATACCCAGTACGCCTTGATTCCTTTAATCCACAGGGAAGGCGTGGTTCTGGAGGAAAAAGGCGGAGAGGAGAACAGCCTGGTCAGGTGCAAGATGCCTTCCCGGCTTATCGACAGGTTTAAAGCGTTTATCGTCTAGGTTTTTTGCCGCAGGAGACCGGATATCTCCCCGGAGTGATAGCGCTTGCGGCAATTCCCTTGTTCAAGAAGAATGATGCTCCCGTCCTCCTCGACACCGAGAAGTTTCCCCGAACCCTCGACGCCGCTGCGAGGATCGCCGGCGATGAATCGCAGATCCTGGTCCAGTCCCCAGAGCATGCAAGTATAGTTCTCCCGCCAGCGGGGGTCTGCAAGGCTTTCGATCACAGCGCTGGCAATATCCTGGGCGAATTCCTCGAGGCCGGACAAAGAGGGCATGAGAGACTCCTTTCTCGAAGCGGACAGCAGCTCCTCGAGGCTCGTCGCCTTTTCGCGCAGTGTCGCTCCATAGGCATCGCATCTAAGGTTGATTCCTATGCCGATAAAAAGACCGGTACTTGAGGATTCGCAGAGAATCCCCCCCAGCTTTTTCCACCCGCTCTCCGGCCCCTGGAGTCCTAGTATGTCGTTGGGCCATTTGAGAGCGATGCGCCCGGCAAGGCTATCGAGGCGGCTGAGCTGCTGCGCGGCGCCCAGCCCAACTCTAAGGCTCAAGGCCGGCAAAAGGCTGGCCGAGGCCTCGAGACACAATGTCATGGTAAGGGAGGAACCCGGACCGGATTCCCAACGCCTGCCCTCAAGCCGGCCCCGTCCTTCGGTCTGTCTGTCGGCCAGTATGAGAAAGGGGGGAGCCTGTCCCTGCTCGATCGCCCTGCGGGCTTCGTCCATTGTGGATCCCAGTCGGGAGTAGCGGAGAATTTTCATCGTTCCTGCCACTATATGACGGCGGCCGGCTCGTATCAATCGGCGGGCAAGGCGGCGAGGCGCAGCGGGGCGGCATAGCGCAGCATGCCGCAACGAGCCGCGCCACGCTCAGATTCTCGGCTGCGCTATGCCGCCCCGCAGTATGACGGTTTCCTGCGTTCGCTTCGTTTTTTTGGACTTCTTTGCTAAGCTCCACGCTCCGGTACTTGCGTTGCGCTCCGTTTGGAGTATCATAATGCCGATCGCTCAGGTTCATTTTTCATGGCCAAAGCGGTTCTTTACGCAATCCTGTCCCTGCTGGGAGGCTTCATCCATGTGCGGCATAATTGGATACTCAGGTCCGCGAAAAACTTCCCCCTTGCTTTTAGAAGGTCTGCGTCGCCTTGAATACCGCGGCTATGATTCGGCGGGAATCGCCGTAGGCAGGCAGGGCGTCGGCGGTAATTCCCTGGGCATAGTAAAGGCTGTCGGAAAGATAGCCGCCCTCAAGGCAGCCATGCCGGCTGATCTGGACGGAACCTGGGGCATAGGGCACACCCGCTGGGCAACTCACGGCGGTGTTACCCTCGCCAATGCCCATCCCCATACCGACTGCTCAGGAAAGATCGCGGTGGTTCACAACGGGATCATCGAAAACCATATGTCGCTCAAGGCGATGCTGGAGAAAAAAGGCTGCGTTTTTGTGAGCGAAACCGATACCGAGGTGATTCCTCAGCTTATCGCGCACTATTACAAAGGCAATCTCCTCGAGGCGGTGAGGGCCGCGGTGCAGAGCCTGCGGGGCACCTACGGCATCGCCTGCATCCACGCCGACGAGCCGGGGCGCATCGTAGGCGCCAGAAACGGCAGTCCCCTGGTTCTTGGAGTAGGCGCTGGAGAGATGTTTCTAGCCAGCGACGTCACCGCCATGGTGGCCTACACCAATAAGGTCGTCTACCTCAATGACGGGGAGATCGTCGACATTACCCAGGACAGCTACACGATAATCGACAAGGACGAGAACCGGGTCGATAAAAAGGTGGACGAGGTCACCTGGGAACTCGGCTCCATCGAAAAAGGCGACTTTCCCTGTTACATGGAAAAGGAGATATTCGAGCAGCCCGAATCCATTGCCAGGGCGATAAGCGGCCGCCTGGATATCGAAAATTCCACCGCCAAGCTTGGCGGGCTGAATCTGGAACGCCGCCGCCTTTCGGGTATGGAAAGGGTGAGAATTATCGCTGCCGGGACCAGCTGGCATGCCGGTCTCGTAGGCGCCCACCTGCTGGAGCATGTGGCGCGAATTCCCGCACAGTCAGAGATGGCCAGCGAAATCCGCTACAGGAATCCGGTGGTCGAGCGGGACAGTCTATGGTTTACCGTAAGCCAGTCGGGCGAAACCGCCGACTCGCTGTACGCCATGAGGGAGATTCAGCGTAAGGGCGCGACGGTCCTGGGCATCTGCAATGTCGTCGGCTCGACCATCGCCAGAGAATCCGACGGCGGAATTTACGTGCATTCCGGGCCCGAGATCGCCGTAGCCTCGACAAAAGCCTTTACCAGCCAGCTCGCGGCCTTCTATCTCTTTACGCTTCTCGTCGCCAGAATGAAAGATATGTCCAGGGACGACGGTATCGCCTTTCTCACCAGCCTGCAGTCAGTGCCTGATCTTGTGCGAAAAACCCTGCTTCAGCGGGACAAGGTTCAGTCGGTTGCTAAAAAATACCATAAAGCGAAGGATTTTCTCTTTTTAGGCCGGGGTATTTTGTATCCCATCGCCCTGGAAGGAGCCTTGAAGCTCAAGGAGATCAGTTATATCCACGCCGAGGGCTGCTCAGCCGGGGAAATGAAGCACGGACCCATAGCCCTGGTGAGTCCCGAAGTGCCCAGTGTCTTCCTTGTTTCGGACGACTATCTCCGGGAAAAGACAATTTCGAATATTAGGGAAATAAAAGCCAGGGGAGGTCCGGTGATCGCCGTTGGCGTAGAGGGAGATGAAGAGACCAAGTCTCTGGTCGACGACTTTATCCCTGTTCCCAAATCCGATTCTCGCTTTTATCCCTTTACCATGGTGATACCGCTTCAGCTGTTCGCCTATTTCTGCGCCCTCGAACTGGGGCGGGATGTGGACCAGCCCCGCAATCTGGCCAAGAGCGTAACGGTAGAATAAAGGTCGGGTTCCCTGGCCGATAGTTGTTCAAAGGGTCGCCAGGCAGAAGGGATTTGCGTAATTATGCTTGTTGGGTTTTGCCCTTGGGTTTATACTACCCGAGGTTGATCATTGCATCCTTTAGGAGGATCTATGAAAAGGACATTGATGGCTGTCGCGGTCGTTCTTGCTGTTATCCTGGCCGGCTGTGCTGGAGACGGGAAGGGCGATACGATTAAAGTCGGCTGGTTCGGAGCGCTGACCGGCGACCAGGCAGTCTGGGGAGAGAATGAGTTCAATACCGTCAAGATGTTGTTCGAAGAATACAACAACGCAGGCGGCATCGAGGTGGGCGGCAAGAAGTACAAGCTTGAAGCCATCGGTTACGACAACAAGGGTGACGCGCAGGAAGCGGTCAACGTTGTCAAGCGGTTGACCGGTCAGGACAAGGTCGTCGCCATTCTCGGCCCGAATGCGTCGGGCAACGCGATTCCGATAGCGCCGGTGCTCGAACAGGCCAAGGTGCCGGACATCGCGACCGTTGCCACCAATCCGAAGGTCACTGTTTTGGACGGGAAGGTAAAACCGTATAACTTTAGAGTATGCTTCATCGACCCATATCAGGGAGCGGTTGCGGCCGGCTATGCCTTCGATAAACTCGGAGCCCAGAAAGCCGCGATTCTCTACGACGTGTCCGACGATTACAGTCAGGGGCTGCGCGAGTTCTTCAAGATTAACTTCGAGAAGAAGGGCGGCGTCATCGTGGCCGATGAATCGTTCAACGCGGGCGATGTCGATTTCAGGCCGCAGCTTTCCAAGATCAAGGCTGCCGAGCCCGATATCATCTTCATGCCCTATTTCTTCAAGGAAGTTGCTCTGTCAGCCAACCAGGCCAGGGAACTCGGCATAACCCAGGTAATGATGG
>JAVEYV010000014.1:0-17723 GCA_034003305.1 Spirochaetia bacterium
CGGCCGTAAAAGGCCGCCCCTGGATCAATAGCCCGCAGCCCCGCAAAGGCTGCAGAATTCTGCCGCTTACTTCTTCAGCACCAGGTTGTCGTTCGTGACAGTGCCCAGAGCCTGCAGATGCTTCTGGAAGACTTCGGCGTCCGAGGGGAAGTCGGCCATGTTCTTGCCTATCAGCGTGCGGTAATCGTCTCCGCCGTTGAAGAGGAAGTTGAGGGTCGCCAGGGTGTATTCCTTGTTTGGATCCACCGGCTTTCCGCCCACCATGATGTTGGAAACCCTGTCGCCGGCCGGCCTGGAAACATCCAGCGTATAGGTCCATCCCGCCAGGTGAGGGAATCTTCCGTCAGGAGCGGGAAGTTTGCCTACGCCGTTCTCCAGCACAGCGTCCAGTTCGGAGCCCTTGAGCTTGCCGGTCTGGATGTAGTTGCCGAAGGGCATGACCGTGTAGACCTGCTTGAGGGTGATATCGCCAGCGGGGATGGAATCCCTGATGCCGCCGCCGTTCATGAGAGCGATATCGGCGCCGGTGACATAGAGCATGCCGTTGGCGATAAGGGTGCCGAGGTTGGACTGCTGGGTGCGGACGATTTCGCGCTTGCCCTCAAGGGCGATGGAGGTAGTGGCCACCTTCTGGGAGAGCACAGCGTCTTGGGTTTTAGTCAGCGCGGCAAGGCGTGCAGTTATATCGGCATCTCCCTTGAGATTGGGCGAATTGGCCACCGTGATGGTTCGGGCGCCCTTGGACTTAACGGCCCTGTTGGTGCCTACCACGAGGTCGACAACGCCCAGGCCCGCGCCGTAAGATCCGGTGCTGGCAATGAGGACTGGGGTCTGGTTGTCCTTGGCCAAGTCTTCAAGCAAGGTGTGGCTGTGCCCGTCGATGATCACGTCCAGCTCGGGAATAGCCTGGGCAACCTTGATAGAGGTGGGATCCGAGGACTTGTCGGTGCCGATATGGGAAATAAGCACGAGAACGTCGTACTGGCCCGCCAGTTCGTTAGCGATCGCCCGGCCTTCGACAATGGGGTCGGCAAAGGTGATGCCTGCAACGAGCTTGGGATCGGCCTTGTAGGCTGTCTCGGGAGTAGTGAGACCGAAGAACGCAACACGGACTCCCTGAATTTCCTGGATGACATAGGGGGTAAATACCCGCTTGCCGTCCTTGTACACATTGGCCGCGAGAATCTTGAATTTTGCTTCTTTTCCCAGCTCGAGCAGCCTATCCATACCATAGTTGTAGTCATGGTTGCCCGTTGTCATGAAGGAATAGCCGATCTCGTTCATCATGGTGACGACGATGGCTCCCTTGTCGATGTTGGCGATGGGCAGTCCGTGGAAAGTGTCGCCCGCATCCAGAAGAATTGTGTTGGGATTCTTCGCCTTCTGCTCCTTGAAAGCTGTCGCGATTCTGGAATACCCCAGCTCGGTCTTGCTTTCGACAATGCGGGCATGCATGTCGTTGGTATGCATGATGGTAATGCTCACTTCCTGGGCCAAGGGCTCTGGAGCCTTGAAGGCCACCGGAGCGGTGGTAGTGCAGGCTACAACCAGCAGGGCAAGAATAACGACCGCCAATCCTGCAAGTCTTTTCTTCATACAACCTCCTTATAGGGATAAAAATCTTTGGATAATGTACAGAAAAGTATATTCCCGATTCTCGAACTGGACAAGAAGAATCTCAGCAAAGAGCTGCGGGGTGATAAAAAGTAAAAACATTATATCCAGACTGGGAGTGAGTCTCTAAGGTTCACAAAAATGTCCTAACCGTCTATCATGGCTACCATGCATCACCTGCTCCGCCGCATTGCCGGTTTTACGATTTTAATCGTTGTCGTCGCTCTCCTGATTTCCATCAGCCCGCTCGTCGCGCAAAATGCTCCTCGGGAATATCTGGCAGGGGCCTCCAGCGGTTTATACAGGATAAGTGTCAATCAGGAGTCGGGCACAGCCGTCCCGCTTTGGGAAGGCGGTTCGGTCGCATCGATAATTCCCGCTGAAGAGGGCTGGTACTTCCTGGGATCCGAAGGGCTTGTTTTCAGTCCCGACCTGTCGGAATTTGAAAACCGCTCATCGAGCCTGCCCCATAAGACAGTCCTAGTCTTGAACAACGGAGCGTTCGAACTCAGGCAGGAAATCGAAACGATCAAATCCCTGGCCGTCGATCCAGCCCGGAAAGGCAAGCTGGTCCTCTGCACCAACAGCAGTGTCTGGTACAGCGAAGACGGCGGCAGACAGTGGAAAGACATAGGCTCCCCCTCGAGCATCCCCGGAACCAAGGCTGTCGGTTTCGGACCATGGCAAGGCTCGCAAGCGCACGCGGTCTGGATATCCCACTCGATCAAAGGCGTATTTGTAAAGGATCCGCTGGCCGAGCAAGAATGGATCAGCGTATCCGCTGGCTTGCCCAAGGCTGCCGGCGCCAATGGCGAAGAGGTATCGGGCTTTACCCTCCTTCGTTCCAAGGGCGCATGGACGCTCTACGCGGCCTTGAGTTTTCTTGGACGGCTGTACGAATGGAATCCGGATTCAAAAAGTTTTATAGAGCAATGGAGCGACGGCAAGGACTTTGGAAGCGTGGAATCGCTCGGGGCCGCCGGGGACAATGGACTGCTGGCCCTGGTCGGTAAGACGCCGATGCGTTTCTACCCCAATCCGTCATCCAATTCCATCGCGGCGCCTGTAATCGACGGGGAGTTCTCGGACATTCTCATAGAGACGGGTGGGCTCTTAGAGGCGTACAGCGGAGAAAAACCGAGCTGTATCGCCCTGATCCCCAACAGTGAAACAGCCCCAGGGAATCCGCAAGCGATTCCAGTCAGCCTGGGTGAACTCTGGAGCTTTTACGGCGGCATGCCCAGACTTTCGGCCGAGACTGCCGGCCTTTCCGATACTGCGCGTACACGACTCAAGGAAGCCCAGGCCGCCACTGAACGGCGAAATCGTGCCGACAAAAAAGACGGCCTCTATCTTCAAACCGGTTTTGTTGCCAACAAGTCCAGCAGGGAGAAATATTTCGCGCTCATAAAAGAGAAAGGCCTCAATAGTCTGGTAATTGACATGAAGGACGATTACGGCAGACTCAGATTCGACCCCCAATCGTCAGTTCTGCGCGAAATGGGAGTTGTGGGCGACAGGCTCGACATAGAGGAATTCGCCGCCCAGGCAAAGCAGAATAGCCTTTATCTCATCGCCCGTATTGTCGTATTCAAGGACGAAAGCCTCTACAAGGCTAATAACAACCGCTTAGCAGTGCGCGATGCCGGTACAAAGGCTCCCTGGCGCGGAACGAGAAAGGACGGCCAGCTTATGGGCGAATACTGGGTCGATCCCTACTCAACCGATGTCTGGCGCTATAATGTGGAAATCGCACAGGAAGTCCTGCGGCGCGGTTTTGACGAGGTTCAATTCGATTATATCCGCTTTCCCACCGACGGCGAAAATCTCGACCTGGCGCGCTACCCCGCCCAAAAACCCGGAATAAGCCCCGACTCGGCCCTTGAGTCCTTCCTCCGCTACGCTCGGCAGAGCATAGACGCGCCGATCAGCGTGGACATCTACGGCGCCAACGGCTGGTACCGCTCGGGAACGAGAACCGGCCAGGATGTCGAGATGCTCGCCCGCTATGCCGATGTGGTCTGCCCCATGTTCTACCCCTCGCATTTTGAACAGAATTTCATGGCACAAGCCCCGGCGGAGCTGAGGCCCTACCGCATCTACAAGATAGGAAGCCTGCGAAATCAAGCCCTAGCCCGGGGACAGATGCTAATAAGACCTTACGTTCAAGCCTTTTATCTCGATGTGAGCTATGATAGAAGCTACTACGGGCCCCGCTATGTCGAACTGGAAATACAGGGGCTTCGGGAGGGGGCCGATCAGGGTATGACGTTCTGGAATAATTCAGGGAGATATACCGATCTGCCAATTATTGTCAGACCCTAGGGTAAAACTTTTATTTTTCCCCAGAATGGGTTATTGTATAGAGTATGGCGGTTTTTCGTAATGGAAACGGTATAGCCTGGGCCAGGCGGCGCGCACTGATCTGGGCTTTTTTTACCTTGATCTTCTGCGCAGCCATGAATTTCTACCACTACGCTCTTCAGGGCGCCCGGGGTCTTTACCTCTGGGACAAAACCTGGCTGTTCAGAATTCTCATTCTCATGGGACTAGTTCCTCTTGGTCTTGTTGCGCTTTCGCTTCCCCTGGAAAAACTCAGGACAAAGGCGCCGGCCAAACTCTTGCGCGGTTTTTCACGTATCGCTTCATTTCTGGTAAGCCTGACCTCCCTGGGCATTTTGGCCTTTCTCATAGTAGCCCCGCGAATGGGGAGCATGCGGCAGGCAGAGATCTCTCTCGTCGATCCATCCAGAGGCATCGAGGTTGTGCGGCAAAGCGACGAAACCCTCCTGCGGCTCAGCGTCTCGTCCGACCCGCACTGGGGAACCGAAAAAACCGATTCGAGCGCCAGATCGAATATTCTCGCCAGCGTAGCCGAACACCGGCCTGACGCATTCTTCATCCTCGGCGACATGGTCGAGACAGGCTCTACGGTATCCCAGTGGAACGCTGCTCTCGCAGACATATCGGCCATCCTGCCCAAGGTTCCTCTCCGCCCCTTGATGGGAAACCATGATGCGCTTTTCGGCGGTCAGCTGCACTTTAAAAATGCTTTCTTTCCCAAGGATTTTTCCAGCGACTCAGGCTCGCCCTACTACTATTCCATTAAAACCGACGGAGCCACGCTTGTTATCGTAAACCTGCCCTGGGGAACAGAAAACTTCGACAGGAAACAGCGGACCTGGCTGGAAGGGGTATTGAGAACCGCCGATCCGCTCAAGCCGACCATTGTCTTCTCCCACAGTTTCTTCTACGCCTCCGGCTACGATGATCCGGATCTGGACAAACCCTGGTACGATCACTATCAGAACATCCCGGCACTGACTCCGCTTTTCGAACGTTACGGCGTTGACCTGGTCGTGTCGGGACACAACCATTACATGGAATTCCTTGAACATGGGGGTGTTCGCTACGCGGTGGTCGGCGCCATGGGCAGCAAGAGCGATCCTGTGCCCGCCCACGTATCGCCCGCATCGAGATGGATAGCCGTAGCTACCTTCGGGCACTTGGATATCGATATAACTGCGAGCGAAGTGTTGCTGACGTTCAGAGACCAACTGGGCGAAACGCTGCATGAGGAGCGGTTTAATTACGGCCCTGTGGTAGAATCGGGGAATAAGGAAACTATTCCGCACGCTTAAGAATTTTAAAGCAGTCCCTTAGTCCGGCGGGACTAAGGGACTGCTTTAAAATACTGTTAATAACCTAGATCTTCGCCTACAAGTATAACGGTGTAATCTGAAAGCGAAGGCTTTCGTTTTAGGATCTGGTACACCCTGCAGATCCGCGTAGGGTTTTGGCAATCCATGCACTGGCCTGCCTTGACGCAGGGGTTTTCCTTGGAAAGGCGCTTATTGTTCATAGGAGCGGCATAGGCTTCTATGCGTTCCCATGCCTCATTCACATCCGCTACAACCTTGTTCGCGCCGGCAACTACCACATTTTTCTTGGGACCGAACGTGAGGGCTGCAACCCGATTGCCGTTACCATCGATATTGAGCATCTCGCCCTTCATCGTCACGGCGTTGGCGCTGCAGATAAACACATCGCAGGTAAGTTGCGATCGAAGAATTTCAAGCTTCTCCTCGGCTCCCAGGCCGGGCTTGTTGTGGTCTAAAACCTGCGCCCCTGCCTGTGTGGCCTTGTCCTGGATTCCCAGGGTTTTTATCGTCATGGAGCCGCCGAATCCCAGCTTCATGCCCGGTTTGACGAACTTCATCACCAACTCGGCAGCTTCCTCGGCTGTCTTGACATACACAGCGTCAAATCCGTTCTTAACCAGGGCGGCACAGGCCCTCTCGGCCCTTGTTTCCCTAGACCACAGTTCAACTTCGGTCATTGCTTTCCTCCGATTCTGTTCTTGGATTGAACTTCTATTCTGTAATGGGATGAAAATTATTGCAAGAACAATCGACGCCTGTTAAAACCGCTGCTCAGCTTTCGGCTCCGGTCCAGCCCAGGCAGCGCGAAATTTCGTCGGCGGCCTTGACCACCCGGGAGGCTACCTTTTCGGGCTCCAATTCCGGCCTGCTCTCCAATACCCAGGACGTGCTTATGGCCGATATGACATCGCCGCGATAATCCCGTATGGGAGCCGCGACACAGTTTACCCCCGGTTCGGCTTCTTCGTCGTCCCTTGTCCAGCCGCGGCTCCGACAGAGCGCCAGATCTTTAAGAAGGGAGTCGACATTGCCATGGGTGTTGGGTCCGAATTTCTCGAAGGTTTTCCCCCCCAGGAGGGTTAGGATCTCTCCGTCCTTAAGCCCCATAAGCAGGGCCTTTCCCAAGGAGGTGCAGTACAGAGGTTTTTGCTGACCGATGATTGAGTATTTTCTCAAGGAGGTGAATTTGTCTTCCTTGTCGATATAGACCATCATATCGCCCTGTCTGCGGGCTAAAAATACGATAGTTCCCAAGTTCTCCCCCAACTCGCGCATATAGGGAGCGGATTCGGTCTTGAGTTCAAGGCTATTGAGGTAATGACTGCTCATTTCGATAAATGCAGGTCCCAGCCTGTACAAATTAGTCTGGGAATTTTTGCGCACATATTCGTGCTGCATAAGGACTGCCAGAAGGCGGAAGGCCGTGCTCCGGGGCAGCTCAGCCACCTCGGCGATTTTAGCCAGCGAAAGTCCAAGTGGTTCGTGGGCAAGGGTTCTAAGAATACAAAAAGTCCTGTCGAGGGACTGGACGCGAACTTCCATTCTTGACTCCTGAATAGGATGATAAATAATTGACTCATTGTAGTCTATACTTGACAATAAAAAAAAACAAGCTAATATATGGAATTGAATTCCATATTGTAGAACAACTTCTTCGAGCACTTTAGGCACCATGAAAAAACTAAATAGGAGTGTAAAATGGATATCAGAGAAGACGTCAATTCCGAATATGCAAAAACGCTGGATACCGAAGGTTTGCGGAGACATTTTTTAATCAAACAGATTTTTGTACCTGATGAAATCACCATGACCTACAGCCACGTGGACAGGATGATAGCCGGCGGAGCGACCCCGGCAAAAAAAGTCCTGACCTTGGCCGCGACAAAAGAACTGGGCACCAATTATTTTCTCGAACGCAGGGAAATGGGAATCATTAATATCGGCGGGGCCGGGTCGATCAGTGTGGACGACAAAAAGTACTCTGTCGGACCCCGGGACGGATTCTATATATCCATGGGATCGAAGGAAGTTTCATTCGAAAGCGCCGATCCCGACAAGCCCGCCAAATTCTATTTTAACAGCGCCCCGGCTCACAGGGCGTATATAACAAGGCTCATCACCCTTGATCAGGCTAAGCGTGTAGAAATGGGCAGCGATGCCGAGAGCAACAAGCGGGTCATCAATCAATTTATCCATCCTGCGGTGCTGGAAACCTGTCAATTGGTCATGGGCATGACGATTTTTTCCCAGGGTTCGGTATGGAATACAATGCCCGTCCATACCCACGAACGCCGCATGGAAGTATACCTTTACTTCGACATGCCCGAAGACAGGGTAGTCTTCCATTTCCTGGGGAAACCGAATGAAACCAGACATTTGGTGGTACGCAACGAGGAGGCTGTGATCAGTCCCTCCTGGTCTATCCATTCCGGCGTGGGGACCGGGGCCTATACCTTTATATGGGGCATGGCGGGGGAGAATCAGACTTTTACCGACATGGATCATGTTCCCATGAGCGTCCTGCAATAAACAGATAACCATAAAGGGAGGTACCGAATGATACTGGATAAATTCAGACTGGAGGGCAAGGTAGCCATCGTAACCGGCAGTTCCACCGGGTTGGGACAGGGCATAAGCCAGGGCCTGGCTGAGGCAGGAGCCGCTGTGGTGGGCGTGGACTACGTGCCATCTACGGAGACAAAGCGAACTATCGAGGGAGAGGGAGGGAAATTTCTGGAGATCGTGGCGGATCTCATGTCCACGGCTCCTATTCAGGGCATCATAGAAGAAACCCTTGATCGATTCGGCCGCCTGGACATTCTGGTCAATAACGCCGGAATTATCCGCAGGGAGGATTCGATCGATTTTTCAGAAAAAAACTGGGACGATGTGATGAACATAAATGCCAAGACCGTATTCTTCTTCAGCCAGGCGGCGGCGCGGCAGTTTATCGCACAGAAATCGGGCGGCAAGATCATCAATATCGCCTCCATGCTTTCCTTCCAGGGAGGAATCAGAATTCCTTCTTACACTGCCTCTAAAAGCGCAGTAGCAGGCCTTACGAGGTTGATGGCCTGCGAGTGGGCCAAATACGGTATCAATGCCAACGCCATAGCCCCGGGGTACATGGCCACGAATAATACCGCGCCGCTGCGCGCCGACGCCCAGCGCAGCGAGACTATTCTGGAGCGTATTCCAGCAGGACGCTGGGGCACGCCCGAAGATGTCCAGGGAGCGGCAGTATTCCTGGCATCCCAAGCCAGCGATTATGTGAACGGCTACATAGTGGCCGTGGACGGCGGCTGGCTGGCGCGTTAAAATGCCAGAGGTAGATAAACGATAAGCGCGTGAAGGAGATAGTATGATAGCGACCAACGTAAAACACATTAATAGGTACAAAGGCTTGAGCCCAATCCTTGACAAGGCAATCGATTGGATCTTGGCAGGAGGCTGGGATACGCTGCCGGAGGGCAAGCTGGAAATCGACGGGACTTCTCTCTACGCGATCGTGCAACGTTACGACTCCAAACCTATTGAAAAATGCCGATTTGAAACGCATCGCAAATACACAGATATCCAGATGATTGTTTCTGGCACGGAGATTATGGAAGCAGCGGAGCCTGCGTCGCTCACCGTGAGCGAGCCCTACAAGCCGGATGTTGAATTCTACGCCAGCCCAAAGGAAGGCTCCTGCTGCAGCTTTGTCTGCTCAAAGGGAGATGCCCTCATTTTCTTTCCCGAAGACGCTCATCGTCCCTGCATAGCCAAGGACGGCAAGCCGGAGGCTGTGCATAAAATCGTACTCAAGGTGGAGGCTCTATGAAAGTTGTGAGTTTCGGCGAAGTAATGCTCAGACTCAAGTCGCCGGGTCTCGAAAGACTTTTCCAGTCGCCCTCTTTCGAGGCAACCTTCGGAGGATCAGAGGCTAACGTGGCAGTAGCCCTGGCAAGACTGGGAAATCCAGCGGCCTTTGTCACCGTGCTGCCCGACAACCAGATCGGCAGAGAGTGCGTGAGAGAGCTTCGCTACCACGGAGTGGACGTATCGCTCATCGCTATGAAAAAAGGCCGGATGGGGATTTATTTTTTCGAAAACGGATCCAATCAGCGGCCGTCCAACGTCATTTACGACAGGGCTGGATCGGCCATAGCGGAAATAGAATCCGGAGATATCGATTGGGACAAAGTCTTTGCTGGAGCCGGATGGTTTCATCTGTCAGGAATCACACCCGCGATATCCCGCAAGGCCGCCGATGCATCCATCGCCGCGGTGAAGGCCGCGGGCAAAGCAGGCTTGAAGATCTCCTTCGACCTCAATTACCGGGCGAAGCTTTGGAACTACGGGGCTAAGGCTCAGGATGTGATGGGCGAGATAGCGTCTTACGCCCAGGTCTTGATAGGCAATGAAGAGGATTATCAGAAATCCTTAGGGCTCGAGGGACCCAAGCTGTCCGCCGACGGGAGCATCGACACCAGCGAATACGCCGCGATGTGCGACCGCGCTCTGGCCAGGTACCCTAAAGCGGAATACGCCGCGGTTACCCTGCGGGAAAGCCGCTCCGCCGATAGCAACGGCTGGTCGGCCATGCTGGCAAGCCGCAAGACTGCCCTGGTCTCCAGAAAATATTCTATCACCGATATCGTGGACCGGGTGGGTGCCGGCGATTCCTTCTCGGCCGGGCTTATTTACGGCCTTATAAATTTCAAGGATGATGCGCAGAAAGCCCTTGAGCATGCTGTGGCGCTCTCTTGCCTCAAACACACCATTTCCGGCGACTTCGCGCTGATAGAGCCTGGAGAGGCCCAGAAACTTATGGGAGGCGACGCCTCGGGCAGGGTCCAGCGTTAATCGAAACTGACAAGAGCCCCCGGTTCTTTTAGTATTTCTCCGCCGGGGGCATCTTCAACCTTAAGCCCCTGTATTCTTACTTCGGCGTGGCGGATTCTTAAGCCCCTCGCAGAAGTCTCTCCAATGCCCCGGTACATCTCGGACTTCGATGGAGAGACCAAATTTTCATCAGCCATTTTTATGATGCAGTGCTCCAGATTCAGATTGACGATGGGCGATTCCGGAAGTCCGACGATGAACCCGGCGGAAGCTCTGCAGCCTGTGGCCACAAGATTGGTCACGAGGATATTTCTCATGCACGGAGTCAGGGGGCTTAGTTTCTGGGCATCCTGGGAAAAGAGCGAAACCGCTTCCGATTCCTTGGCGCCGCATTCATAATAAAGATTGACAGTGAGCGGAGCCAGGGTATTCTCAATGACGAGGTTTCTGAAGGACAGGTTCTGCACCAAGCCCCCCCTTCCCCTTCTGCTCTTGAGACGAATGCCGCGGTCGGTTCCTGTGAAGCGGCAGTTGCTCACATCCAGGTTTTCTATCCCCCCGGCCGTTTCGCTGCCGATGACAACTCCTCCGTGTCCGCTTAAGAAACTGCAGCCGGCGATACGCACATTCCTGGTAGCCCTTCCCTCGGCTAGGCCCTGGGCTCCTGAGCCGGCCTTGAGCGCAACACAATCGTCTCCCACATCCACCACCGAATCCACAATTTCCACATCCTCGCAGGAATCGATATCGATACCGTCGGTGTTGGGCGCATCGGCGGGATTGTGGATATGAATGCCTTCGATTCGAATGTGTCGGGAGAAAACCGGATGGACTGTCCAAAAGGGAGAATCCTGAAGCCTTACTCCCTTAAGCAGCACCCCGTCGCAATCCAGAAACTGGATAAGAGGCGGTCTGAGAAACTGAGTCTCCCGCCCACCGCCTCCTGAAGGCTGCTCTCCCCTTCCCTTATTAAGCGCAGCAAGCCTCTGCTCGATCGCTGTTTTGGGTCCGGACCGCCCAGCGGCCTTATTTGCCCTATGCATGTTCCACCAGGAATGGCCGTTGCCGTCCAGTGTGCCCTCGCCGGTGATTGCTACATTGCGGGCTCCCCTGGCCAGGACCAGAGGCTGCATGGCAAAACAGCGCACCCCCTCCCAGCGTGTTTCGATAGGGGGGTAGCGTTCGGGATCGGAGATAAACTGTATGGCTGCCCCTCGTTCGAGATGGAGCGTCGTGTTATCACATAGCTCGATCGGTCCGCTTCTGTAGCGGCCGGGGGGAACAAGCAGGGTTGCGCCGCCCGAGGCCTTTGCCCTGGCCACGGCCAGGGCAAAGGCCTCGGTGCAGTCAAAGTCATCCCCGGAATGGGCTCCAAAATCGCGGATGTCGAGTATCGGGTTCACGCCGCTACCCCCTTTTAAGCATGAGCGCGAGCACTATGTCGGGCTCTCGTACCCCAGGGTGAATTGTCGAGCCTAAGCTCGGATTCTGACAATTGTCTTTAGTGGTTTCTTTTTGGACTTTTCTGATATTCAACTCCATTCAGGAGTGTCGTTTCAATTGACAAGGACTCGTTGAGGCTCGAGAATGCAGATAGACGAAAGGATTCCCCACTCACCGGAATCCTTAAGGAGCCATCCACGAAGGAAGGGCCGCGGATTGCGCTTATGCTCGCCTCGATCCATTCAGGTTCGGCCAACAAGGTATGGCCGGAAATCTGGAAGGAAAGCGAAAAACGGCGCTGTGTACTCTTTATCTTCCCCGGCGGCAGGCTTTCCAGCCGCGGTGAGTACGAGTACATGCGAAACGGCATTTTCGACCTGGTCAAGACGGGAAATTTCGACGGGACACTCTGCTGGGCCAGTTCCCTGAGCGGTTTTGCCTCGGAACTGGAGGTAGAACGATTCCTCGAATCGAATCTCGGCATGCCCCTGGTCACCTTCGGACTCAAAATCGGCAAGCACCCGGTGGTGAATATTGACGCCTATTCGGGCATGAAAGAACTGATCTATCATCTGCTTCGCCGGCATAGATGCAAGCGGATTGCCTACCTTGGAGGCCCCCGGGCTCATTCATCCGCCGAGGATCGCTTCAGAGCCTACCTCGATGCCTTAAAAGAAAATGGAATAATTTATGACGACAGGCTGGTGGTCTTGGACAACCCATGGACCGAAGGCCGCAAGGCCATTCAGCAACTCCTGGATAAACGCAGACTCGAGCCCGGGAAGGATTTCGACGCTCTCTGCAGCGCCAGCGACCTGCTCTCCTTCGAGGCCGCGGCGCTTCTGCGGGAAAGGGGCATAAAAATTCCGGATGATCTGGCCTTGGGCGGTTTTAATGATTCCGATGAAAGCAATCTGCTTTCGCCCACATTCACTACCGTACATATGCCCTTTGAACGCCAAGCCATCCAGGCCTTGAAGATGCTCCTGGAGCTTTTTTCAGGCAAGCAACCCAAAGACAAAATACTAAAAACCAGCCTGATTGTGCGCCAATCCTGCGGCTGCCGTACCAAGGCTGTCCAGATAGCCGGAAGCCACAGCACCTTCCCACGAAAGGCAGAGGCCCAGCCCGAAAAGCAGGCAGCCCCCAAGTCCATAGACAAGGAAGCATTGCTTTATGCGGCATCCAAGGCTGCTGGCCTTTCTTGTGATGAGTCAGCCGACCTCATCGAGGCGCTCATCGCTGCGCTGTTAGACAGGCTTGAGGGAAACGTGGAAAGCCCCTTCATGGAAAACCTCGACAAGCTTCTGGATGATGCCATAGCCAAGGAGCGGGGGGTCGGCGGTTTCCAGAATCTGCTTTCCGTTTTGAGAAACAGGCTCTTGCCCTCCGTGGCCGATCCTGTCCAGACCGCTTTGCTGGAAAGCCTTTTGGGTCAGGGACGGGTACTCATATCCGAAGCTGAAAAGCGGTTGAGCACCTACAGAATATGGCAGGAGAGAAAACTTGATCATTGGCTCAGCATACTCAGCCATGAACTGCTCTGCGCCAAGGATTTCGACAGCATCGTAACCATCGCGGCGGACTGCCTTCCTCCCTTAAGCATTAGGGAAGCCTATTTTGTGCTCAGCGGAGATGACGAGTCCCGGCGCATCTTCCTGGGAGGATTTAAAACCGGGGCGGATAATTCCGGATCGACCAGGATTTATCAAGACAGGAGCGGAAGCCGCTCCTTTCCTTCGGCACAACTCCTGCCCGAAGACCTCTTTCCCCGGGAACCAGGGACCTACGCGGTACTGCCGCTCTATTTCGAGTCCACATCCCTCGGCTACGCGGTTCTTTCGGTTGGACGCAAGGATGCCTACGTCTACGAGGAGATTCGGACACAGCTTTCATCGGCCCTAAGGGGTGTTGTGCTCTTCGAACAGGCGAACGAGGCCAGAATCAGGGCTGAAAAAGCCGAAAGAATGAAAAGCCAATTTCTTGCCGGCATTAGCGGAGAGCTGCAGGAACCCCTCGGACTCATCCGTGAGAAAGCTCTCAAGCTTCTGGAGCGAGACGGTATGAAGGGCAAGAATGAGCTGCGGGCGATAGCCGCATCCTCGGCCCGGCAATTAGAGTTGACCAGAAACCTCCTGGAGTTCTCCTTGGCTCAGGTTGAGGATTTCCCCTTGAATTCCGGTCTTTTCAAGCCTCGCCGCCTTCTGGAGGAACTTGGCTCCCGGGCGCTTGATACCGCAGCGCAAAAAACATGGGGGCGCATCGTCATTTCGGCAAAAAACCTTGCTGTCATTGATGATCTGCCGCTGTTATGGGGCGATACTGCCCGTCTTCGCCGGGTAATGGAGATTTTTCTGGACTGCCTGTTTAATGAGGCGGAAGCCGAAGAAGTCATCCTCGATGCATCCATGGGGAATTCCGGGATCAAAATATCAGCCAATGCCCGCCGTCCCAGCAGCGATTCGGGGAGAAGGGCAGCCGAGCGATTGCGCTCTTATGTGCTTTCTGATTCCGCCGGACTCTCGCCCGAAAATACGAGGATCTCCCTTGAGTTGGCCAAGCGAATAGCCCTTCTTCACGGAACCCTTCTAGGGTTCGGCGAATCGGGAGAATTCATGAGTCTGGCTATTGAAATGCCCTTTCCCTCCCTCGATTCCTTTTCCAGGATCGACCATCAGTCAAATGAAAGCTGGGGGATAGGAGTCCTGGGCGGCAAGGAACCTGCGCTCTTGCATAACCGTTATCCCGAAAAACCCCGTATATCCCTGGGAATACGCGAAGCGCTCTCCTCCGATTTGCTGGCAAGGAACCTGGGCTTACTCTATATCGACCCGGAAAATGCTGGTCCCGAAGAAGCGGCCGCGGCAAAGGTACTCCTGGATGAAGGCTCTTTGTGCAATCTGGGCTGTATAGTTCCAGAGAGCATTGCCGATTCGCCTCTGTTCGAAAAAGGCGAGAATCTTGGGGCTGTCCTGCGCCGCTTTTTCTCGGCCCAGGCAGCGGCGGCGGTGATAGTCGCCGGCGCCCAGGGCCCGGAAACCGATGAGCTGAGGCAGGCCCTGGGCGCCGGCGCGGCAAACCCGCGCATTTTTCGCTGCCGCAGCCCGGAAGAACTCGCCTTTATCGCCCAGCGGGAAAAAGCGGCGCTGGTGCTGTCTTCTACGGGAGAGCCGGCCTTCCTGGCTTGTGTCCTGGAAACGCCCGCCCTCCATACCCTACCCCTCCTCTGGCTTATCGAAACGCCGGAGAGCCTCTCCCTCTCCCCTTCCTTGCTGGAGCGGCCCAGAACCCTTGTCTGCAATCCAGGCAGAGGTTTCGCCGACCTGCGCGCAAACCTTTGCAGAGACATTCTTTTAGGGTCCAAGGTGTTTCTCCCGGCACCCACCGGCGCCATCGTCATGCGGGCCATAGCATTCCTTAACAGGCGCTTTCGCGAGCATATTTCCCGCTGGAGACTCTCCGAGGAACTCAATGCCAGCGAAGACTACTTGAGCAGGATATTCAGAACCCAGATGGGCATAACCCTCTGGGACTATCTGAACAGACTGAGAATTGCCTATGCGGTGGAACTGCTTGCAGGCGGTTCGGACACTGTGGCCGAAATCGCGTCCCTCTCCGGTTTCCAGGATCAGGCCTACTTCTGCAGGGTATTCAAAAGAATCCAGGGCACAACTCCCGGAGCCGTACGAAAGGAATTCAAACCTGATGTCAGAAAAGTACAATAACCCGACGGAAAATTTGCGGAATTCCACCCTACCATATCCATTGGAGAGCCATGAGGAATCCATCCGGGGCTATAAGCCTTAACCAGACGGGCAGCGCGCGCTTGTTCTGGAAGAATATGCGAAGGCATCGGTCGGTATATATTCTGGCCTCGATTTCCTTACTCTATTTCGCAATTTTTAAATATGTACCCATTTGGAACGCCCAGATTGCCTTCAAGGATTTCATGGCCCTGGATGGCGTGCTCGGCAGTCCCTGGGTGGGAATCCAAAACTTCAAAGACTTTGTAAACTCCTATTATTTCTGGGAACTCATACGCAACACGGTGATGTACAGCATCGGTAAAATGGTTTTCTCAATTCCTGCGGCCATATTCCTCTCGGTTTCGCTCTATGAGTGCAGAAACTTCTACCTGAGAAAAACCGTGCAAACCATTGCCTATTTGCCCCACTTCCTCTCCTGGGTAATAATGTACGCCATCCTTCTGGCAATTCTTTCTCCTTCCAACGGCATTCTCAACGATCTGATAAAACTATTGGGCGGCGAACCAATCAGCTTCCTCACGGAAACCAAGGTCTTTCCCTGGATTGTCATTCTGTCCGATACCTGGAAGGAGATGGGCTGGAGCGCGATCATCTTCCTGGCCGCACTCATGGGCATAGACCCCTCTCTGTTTGAAGCCGCCACCGTGGAGGGCGCCAGCGCATGGCAGCGGGTGCGCTATATAACCCTTCCCTCGATCCGCCCGGTGATTGTCATGGTGGTGCTTCTTCGCCTGGGCACCATATTGGACGCCGGTTTTAACCAAATTTTCATGCTGTACTCGCTGCCGGTCTACAGTGTCGCAGACATCATCGATACCTGGATCTATCGGCAGGGACTTCTGGAGTTCCGTTTCGGCCTGGCCACGGCAGTCGGCTTATTCAAGGGTTTGTTCGGCCTAATTCTCATCGTCGTGTCCAACAAACTCATCAAACGGCAAACCGGCAGCGGGCTCTTTTAAAGGGGATGGAAGGATGAAGAGCGCGATTAGGCTTACAGCCTCGGACAGACTCTTCCACGTCATAGTCAATGCCTGTCTTCTCATCATCCTGGCCATCTTTGTTATTCCCATCTGGAGCACCATCACATTGTCGTTCCGCCCCAACACCTTTATCGGCTCTGCCCTGGACGGCATGCTCCTGGCCCCCTGGAAATGGTCAACCGCAGCCTACAAGGCTCTTTTAGGACACAGGGCTTTCATCACATCCACCTTCAACAGCTTCCGCATCTTTTTTCAGGGAGTGGCTGCAGCCCTCTTCCTTACCGTGCCTCTGTCCTACCTGCTCTCCATAAAAGGGCTGCCAGGGAGAAAGCTCCTCTACGGTCTTGTACTCGTGCCTTATTTGTTCAATGTCGGATTGATCCCCAATTACCTGTTGGTATCCAAACTGGGATTGATGGACCACCTGGCGGCCGTATACTTGCCAGGAGCCATCAGCGTCTATAACACACTGATAATGAAGAGCTTCTTCGAAGGCATCCCCGAGGAATTGAAGGAATCGGCCAGGATCGACGGGGCGTCGGAACTCGCGGTGCTCTGGAAGATCATACTGCCCTTGTCCAAGCCTATCCTTCTCACTATCGGCCTGTACTACGGCGTCCATTTCTGGAACGACTTCTTCAACGCCATGCTCTATCTCAACGACAGCGCCCTCCAACCCCTGCCCATACTGCTTCGCAACATCCTGCTTTCTTCTGGCATGAATGAATACGTGGAAGTGAACGCCTTCGGAGAGGCGCCTATAGCCGCCATAAAAGCGGCGAGCGTTCTTTTGGCCGCGATCCCCATGCTGGTTGCCTATCCCTTTATACAAAAATACTTTGTTAAAGGCACCATGCTGGGATCGGTCAAGGGCTGATGCCGGGGCGCTTCGCCCCGTCGCAATAGAGACCAAGGAGGTTTCCATGAAAAGAATGAAAGGAATCCTGTTGTGCTTCGCGCTAATGCTGATTGTCGCGGGATCGGCCTTCGCCCAGTCCGATAAGCTCGTGACCATAGAAATGTGGTATGGAGCCGCCATCACCGAGGCCGGCCCGCCGCCCGACGATTGGGTGGTGTACAAGATACTAAAGGAAAAACTGGGCATCGATCTCAAGATCACCGCCGAGCCTTCCAACGAAAACGACCAGGATGTGAAGATCCTGGCCGCCGCCGCGGCCAACCAGCTGCCCGACCTCTTTATGGTACGCAGGGATCCCTGGCAGGTGCTGATCAAGCAGGGCCTCGTGGCTCCGGTGGATGACATGTATCCCCTGATGCCACATCGGGCACCCAATCACTTTACCCCGGACAGCATCGCCTTCACCACCATCAGAAGCAAGAGCTACGGCTTCGCCTTCCCCGGTTCCCTGCAGAAGAACGAAGGTCTGGTGATCCGCAAGGACTGGCTGGATAATCTCGGCCTTAAGATG